>DNXT01000141.1:0-2776 GCA_003505795.1 Lysobacteraceae bacterium
CCGGCGTGACCCGCTGGCAGCTGCAATCCTCGCCCCCGCAGGCCTTCGATACGCAGCTGCCGCCGGCCCTGCGCGCGCAGGCCCTGCGCCTGCCGCCCGGCTACAACCCGCGCACCCTGGCGCTGGCGCGCCAATGGCGCCAGCAGGCCGGCGCCGACGACCAGGCGATCGTCCAGCGCGCCCTGCAATGGATCGGCGGCGAATTCGCCTACACGCTGGAAACCCCGCTGCCGGGCCGCGACAGCGTCGACGAATTCCTGTTCCAGCAGAAGGCCGGATTCTGTGAACACTTCAGCTCCGCGTTCGTCGTGCTGATGCGCAGCGCCGGCGTTCCCGCCCGGGTGGTCACCGGCTACACCGGCGGGGTACGCAATCCGCTCGGCGACTACTGGATCGTCCGCCGCATGGACGCCCATGCCTGGGCCGAGGTGTGGCTGCCGCAACGCGGCTGGGTACGGGTCGACCCGACCGCCGCGGTCGCCCCCGAGCGCATCTACGACACCCTGGAAGACCGGCTGGGCCAGCCCGGCGATGCCGGCGCCGCCAGGATCGGCGCCGACTGGCGCGTCACCGACGTCGCCGACTGGCTGCGACGCGGCTGGAACGACCTGGTGCTGTCCTTCGACGCCAACCGCCAGCAGCAACTGCTGCGCCCGCTCGGCATCGACCGGCTGGAGACGGGCCAGCTGATCGCCCTGTTCGCCGGCTTCGCCCTCGCCGCCATGGGCTGGATGGCGTGGCTGCTGGCACGCGGCGAACGCGAGCGCGACCCGCTGCTGCGTGCCTGGCACCGGCTCGGGAATCGCTATGCCCGACACGGACTGGCACGCGCCGCCCACGAACCTGCGGTTCAATGGGCGCACCGGGTGCAGGCCTCCCGCCCCGACCCCGGGCTGATTCCGCTCAGCCAACGTTTCGCCGATGCGCGCTACGCTGGAGCCGACACGGACAGTGCGCAACTGATAAAAGACCTGCACCGACATCGCCCGAGTACCGGAGCTTCCCAATGAACACCCGCTTCATTCTTCCTGTTGTCGCCCTCCTGTCGCTGGCCGCCTGCGCCACCGCGCCGAAGCCGCTGCAAGGACAGTTCACCGCGGTCACCCCCCGCGATGCGGTCGCCGGCCAGACCGTCGGCGCGCCGGTCCGCTGGGGCGGCCGGATCATCGAGACCACGCCGGCGCAGGGCGAAACCTGCTTCCAGCTGATCTCGCGCCCGCTCAATGGCAGCGGCCGCCCGGATTCGAGCTCCTCCGACGCCAGCGACGGCCGCTTCGTGGCCTGCCGCGCCGGCTTCTACGATCCGGCGGTGTTCGAGCCCGGCCGCGACGTCACCTTCATCGGGCATATCGCCGGCTACGAGAACACCAGGATCGGCGAGTACGACTACAAGCTGCCCAAGGTCGCGGCCGACGTGGTCTACCTGTGGCCGGTGGTGCGCCAGGTCGAGGTGGTGCCGTCCTACCCGTACGGCCCCTGGGGACCGTGGGACCCGTGGGGTCCGCGCTGGGGCCGCTGGGGCTGGTGGTAACGGCTTCCGGCCAGGTCGCCCACAACGCCGCCTGCGGGCGGCGTTGTCGTTTCTGCGATAGACGATTCCCGCCGTGCGCTCCCTTGAATCCCCACCCACGGATGCGCGGGCTTTGCAGAGGGACCTGCTTAAGGCCTGTCGGGACTGAACTCCCTCCCGCACCGATCAAGAACGCATTCCCTACGCCTGCGCGGTGCCGAAGCGGCCCAGCGGCGCGCCTGCCAGCAGGTGCAGGTGCAGGTGGAACACGGTCTGGCCGGCGTACTCGCGGCAATTCATCACGATCCGGTAGCCGTCCTGCGCCAGCCCCTCGCGGCGCGCGTACTCGGCCGCGGCCAGGGCCAGCTTGCCGACCAGCGGCGCCTGCTCCGCGGTCAGGTCGTCCAGGGTCGGGATCGCCTGCAGCTTCGGGATGAACAGCACGTGCACCGGCGCCTGCGGCGCGATGTCCCGGAAGCCGAGCACCTCGTCGTCCTCGTAGACGATGGTGGCGGGAATCTCGCGACGGATGATCTTGGCGAAGATCGTATCGGTCATGGTGTGGGAACCGGGAATGAGGGTGGATGAGAGCTTACCGCTTCTGCTCTTCACCATTCCCGATTCCCGATTCCCGATTCCCCGCCCTCAAGGCATCTCGCTGCGGCTGCCGAACGCGTACGACAACGTGCCGCGGTCCACGTACTCCAGTTCGCCGCCGAGCGGCATGCCCTGGGTCAGGCGGCTCGGCCGGACCCCGTGCTGGCGCGCGAGCTGCGCCAGGTAGTGCGCCGTCGCCTCGCCTTCCACGGTGGAATTGGTGGCGATGATCAGCTCGGCCACTTCGCCGCCGCCCAGCCGCTCGCCGAGCCGGTCCAGGCCCAGTTCGCGCGGGCCGATGCCGTCCAGCGGCGACAACCGCCCCTGCAGCACGAAATACAGGCCGCGGTAGCCGGTCGCATGCTCGATCGCGAGCCGGTCGGCCGGCGATTCGACCACGCACAGCTGCTGGCGGTCGCGGCTGGCGCTGGCACAGATCGCGCACAGTTCCGATTCGCTGAAGTCGCGGCACTGCGCGCAGTGGCCGATGCGCTCGATCGCCTTGCCCAGTACCTCGGCCAGGCGCTGGCCGCCGGCGCGCTCGCGTTCGAGCACGTGGTAGGCCATGCGCTGGGCGGTCTTCTGGCCCACGCCGGGCAGCACGCGGAAGGCCTCGATCAGTTGTTCGAGCAGGGAGGACATGGGGGACGGGATTCGGGATTCGGGATT
>DNXT01000141.1:2881-3668 GCA_003505795.1 Lysobacteraceae bacterium
CGAATCCCGAATCCCCGCTCCTCAGAACGGCAGCTTCATGCCCGGCGGCAGCTGCATGCCGGCCGTGGCCGAGCCCATGCGCGCCTTGGATTCGGCGTCGACCTTGTTGGAGGCGTCGTTGAAGGCCGCGGCGATCAGGTCCTCGGCCATCTCCTGGTCGGCCAGGATGCTCGGATCCAGGCGCACCTTGCGGCACTCCTTGGCGCCGGTCAGGGTCACGCTGACCATGCCGCCGCCAGCGCTGCCGGTCACCTCGAGCTTGGCCAGCTCTTCCTGGGCGCGCTGCAGGTTCTCCTGCATCTTCTGCGCCTGCTGCATCAATTGGGCGATATTGCCACGCATCGTCGTCTACTCGTTGTAAGGGCGGATGGAATCGGGCACGACCCGCGCGCCGTGCTGCTGGATCAGCTGCTGCACGTTCGGGTCGTTCATGAAGGTCTCTTCGGCGGCGTTCTGGCGCTCGCCCTGCTGGCGATGGGCGCGCTCGTGCAGGGTTTCGGCCTCGGCGCTGCCGGTCTCGATCAGCAGCTTCGGCACGCTTCCCAGCGACTGCGCCAACGCCTGCGCCAGCTCGCCGACCGAACGTTCCGAACGCAGGTATTCGAAGCCCGGCGCCAGCGCCAGGCGCAGCACCCCGTCGTGGTGGCTGACGAACGCGGCGTTGGCCGCGAGCTGCCGCGACGGCCCGCTCAGGCCGCTGCGGGCGACCAGGTCCAGCCATTGCTCGGCATCGCCGATCGCCTCGCTGGCGGCGAGGCGATCGCCGCCGTGGCCTTCCCCGCCGGAA
>DNXT01000410.1 GCA_003505795.1 Lysobacteraceae bacterium
GGGCATTGCCGGCAATGCCCGTCGGGGCTGAAGCCCCTCCCACAGGTTTCCGGGCAAGGCCCCGTCGCGACTGAAGTCGCTCCTACGAAAGGCAGCGGCCGGAAGGTGGCGGCGTTCAGCCCGCCGGCGTGCCTTCCAGGTAGTCCAGCGACACCTGCAGCAGCGCGCGCAGGCCCACGTCCAGCGCATGCTCGTCGAGCAGGAACTGCGGCGAGTGGTTGCTGGGCGCGGTGGTCGGATCGGTGCCGGGGGCGGTCGCGCCGACGAAGAAGAACATCGCCGGCACCTGCTGCGCGTAGAACGAGAAATCCTCCGCGCCCATCTGCAGCGGCGGCTCGTAGACGTTGCCGCTGCCGACCACCGCCTGCAGGCTGGGCAGCATCTTCGCGGTCAGCGCCGGGTCGTTGACCGTGGCCGGGTTGCCGTCCTGGTCGGGCACCTGCGCCTGCACCTTGGCGCCGTGCGCGGCCGCGGTGTGCTCGGCGACGTTCTTCAGGTCGGCGAAGATCTGCTGGCGCATGCCCTCGTCGAAGGTGCGGATGGTGCCGACCATCTCCACCTCGTCGGGGATGATGTTGTAGCGGATGCCGCCCTTGATCGCGCCGAAGCTGACCACCGCCGGCTGCTCGGCGATGTTGGCGCGGCGGCTGACCACGGTCTGCGCGGTGCCGATCAGGTCGGCGCCGGCGACGATCGGGTCGATCCCGTTCCACGGCGCCGAGCCGTGGGTCTGGCGGCCGATCACCTTGATGCTGAAGCGGTCCGAGGCCGCCATCAGCGGACCGCCGCGCACCGCGATCTTGCCGGCCTGGACGCTGGAGAACACGTGCAGGCCGAACACCGCCTGCGGCTTGAACCCGGCGAACAGGCCCTCCTTCAGCATCAGCGAGGCGCCGCCCTCCTCGTTGCCGGGCGCGCCTTCCTCGGCGGGCTGGAAGATCAGCATCACCTCGCCCGGCAACCGGTCGCGCATCGCCACCAGGGCGTCGGCCACGCCGAGCAGGATCGCGGTGTGGGCGTCGTGGCCGCAGGCGTGCATCACCCCGACCGTCTCGCCGCGGTACTGCGCGGTGGCCTGGGAAGCGAACGGCAGGCCGGTCTGCTCGGTCACCGGCAGCGCGTCCATGTCCGCGCGCAGGGCGATCCGCGGGCCCGGCCGGCCGCCCTTGATGATCGCCACCACGCCGTGATGGGCGACGCCGGTCTTCGGCTGCAGGCCGAGCTTGCGCAGGTGCTCGGCGACCCTGCCGGCGGTGCGCTCCTCGCGATTGGACAGCTCCGGGTGCTGGTGGAAGTCGCGGCGCCATTCCACCACCTGCGCCTGCAGCTTGGCGGCGGCGGCGCCGACCTCCGGGCGTTCGCCGGACTGGGCCGCAGCCAGGACCGGGACGGCAAACAGCAGCGAGCAGGCCAGCAATCGGCGATGGCGCATCGGAGTTCCTCGTTCGGGGTGGAAGGCGAATGTAGGACAGAATCGGGTCCCCGGCACGGCCGCCGGACACAACCTGCAACATCCGGTCAACCTGAGTCCCGCGCGAACGTTGATGATGTCCTGCCCGCCACGCTGAACCAACCGGCCCGGCGATGGTCTAGGGCCTGTCCCGTCAGTCATGGTCCAATCGGCGGGCGCCGACGATATGCTTTGTCGCTTAGCCAGCCGGAGGCCTGCCCGCCATGCTTCCGCCCCCGCCATCAGGAGTTGTCGAATGTCGCGTTTCTGGAAGATCTCGCTGCTGGTCGTGGCAGTGGTCGTGGTACTGGCGGTGGGCGCGCGGATGCTCCGCGGCGGCGGAAGCGGCAAGCCGGACGGCGCTGCCGACGGCAACGGCGGCGCCGACAGCGGCCCGGTGCCGGTGACGGTGGTGGCCGCCACCACCCAGGACGTGCCGGTCTACGCCACCGCGCTGGGCACGGTGACCGCGCTCAACACGGTGACGGTGAATCCGCAGGTCGGCGGCCAGCTGGTCAGCCTGAACTTCCGCGAAGGCCAGGAAGTGAAGAAGGGCGAGCTGCTGGCGCAGATCGATCCGCGCTCGCTGCAGGCCAGCTACGACGAGGCGGCCGCGGCCAAGCGCCAGAACCAGGCGCTGCTGGCCACCGCCCGCTCCAACTACGCGCGCTCCAGCGCGCCGGAGTACCAGCAGTACGTCTCGCGTACCGACCTGGACACCCAGCGCAACCAGGTCAGCCAGTACGAGGCCGCGGTCGCGGCCAACGACGCCGCGATGCGTGCCGCGCAGGTGCAGCTGCAGTACACCCGCATCACCTCGCCGATCGACGGCATCGCCGGCATCCGCGGCGTGGACGTGGGCAACATCGTCAGCACCAGCACCACGATCGTCACCCTGACCCAGATCCACCCGATCTACGTGTCCTTCAACCTGGCCGAGCGCGAGCTGCAGAGCGTGCGCGCAGGCCAGGCCGAGGCCGCGCTGGCGGTGGCCGCGCTGGACCGCGGCGACGCCCACGTGATCAGCGCCGACGGCAAGCTCGACGTGGTCGACAACCGCATCAGCAGCGACAGCGGCACCTTCGGCGCGCGCGCGATCTTCGCCAACACCGACAACGCGCTGTGGCCGGGCCAGTTCGTCAACGTGCGGCTGCAGCTGCGCACGATCGCCGCCGGCGTGGTCAAGGCCGGCGCCGACCTGATCACCGTGTCCGGCCACGACGGCGGCACCGGCGCCTCGCCGGTCAGCTCGATCCGCTACGCCGGGGTGCCGTGGGAACTGGGCGTGGCCGAGTCGCACCAGGCGCTGGTCGCCAACGACCTGCGCGAGCGCACCATCCTGCAGACCGACGGCGGCCTGAAGACCGGCCTGGACGTGGTCAAGGCGGCGCTGCTGGGCGCCGACAGCTTCGGCTTCGGCACCGCGCCGATGATCGTGCTCGGCTGCAAGTACCTGCGCATCTGCCACCTCAACAACTGCGCCACCGGCGTGGCCACCCAGGACGAGCGCCTGCGCGAGGGCTACTTCACCGGCCAGCCGGAGCGGGTGGAGAACTTCTTCCGGCTGCTGGCCGAGGAAGTGCGCGGCTGGCTGTCCTACCTGGGCGCCAGGTCGCTGGACGAGATCGTCGGCCGCACCGACCTGCTCGAGCAGCTGCAGGTCAGCCCGCGCGCGGGCGTCAGCGTCGACCTGTCGCGGCTGCTGAAGAACGCGCGCTACGACGGCAGCCACTGCGCGGCGCAGCGCCTGTACGAGTCGCCGGACAGCCTGGCCACGCAGATGGACGGCCTGCTGGCCGGGGCGATCGCCAACAAGACCGGCGGCGACCACCGTTTCCTGATCCACAACACCGACCGTTCGATCGGCGCGCGCCTGTCCGGCGCGATCGCGCGCGCGCACGGCAACCACGGCATGGCCGACGCGCCGCTGAACCTGCGCTTCCGCGGCAGCGCCGGGCAGAGCTTCGGCGCGTTCAACGCCGGCGGACTGCAGCTGGAGATCGAGGGCGAGGCCAACGACTATGTCGGCAAGGGCATGGCCGGCGGCCGCCTGGTGGTGCGCCCGCCGCGCGGCGCGCGCTTCGAGGCGCGCAACACCCCGATCATCGGCAACACCTGCCTGTACGGCGC
>DNXT01000309.1 GCA_003505795.1 Lysobacteraceae bacterium
TCCTCCAGGGTACGGCACGACGCCGCCACCGGCTGCGCCGCGGGCAGCGGCCGCGCCTCGATCGCCTGCAGCTGCCCGGCATCCAGGTGCACGCCGATGCCGAGCTCGCCGGCGAAGGCGATGTCGCGATCCAGCAGCAGCTGCACCGGCCGGCGGCCACGCCGCCGCAGCGCGTCGCGCACCAGCAGCTGCCAGCCCGCGCGATCGTGTGCCGGCGCACGCAGGTGGATGCGCCGGGCATCGCCCTGCAACGCGCGCTCGAAACGCTCCAGCCAGTCCTGGTGGTCGTCGCCCGGCTCGGGCGTGACCAGGTAGCGCTCGGGCTGGCGCAGCATCCCGACCACCGGCAGATCGGCCGGCGGCATCGAGTAGCGTCCCAGCTTGTCCGGCGCCACCCAGGTCATGGCCTGGCCCTCGCGGCCGCGCGGCTGCCCTTTCCAGCCGGCGATCCGCCGTACCTCCAGGCGCAGGCGCTTGTCCGGATACAGCTGCGGCACCTCCATCAGCCATTCGCCGACGTCCGCCTCGATGCCGAGCTCCTCGTGCAGCTCGCGCGCCAGCGCCTGTTCGGAACTCTCGCCGGGCTCGCGCTTGCCGCCGGGAAATTCCCACAGGCCGGGCATGTCGCGGGTCTCGGTACGGCGCGTCAGCAGGATGCGGCCGCGCGCGTCGGTGATGACGCCGGCAACGACGTGGATCGATCTCAGGGAATCAGGCATGCCCCGACTTTGCCGTGACCAACAGCCGTTGGGCAATAGGCGATGGCACCTTCCCGCCGCCCTACACCCTCACCCCGGTCCCTCGCCCGCAAGCGGGAGAGGGGAGCAGGGCGTACGAGAGACATCTGGAACGAAGTCCCCCCCCCTTGGTTAAGGGGGCGCGCCGAAGGCGCGGGGGATCGGATGCAAAGACCGTAACCCCAAGTCCGCGCCGCGGACTTGGGTGCGTCGCCCGCGGGGCGGGCGACGCACGGCCAACTCAGCTTTAGCTGAGTTGACCGTGGCAGTGCTTGTATTTCTTGCCGCTGCCGCACGGGCACGGGTCGTTGCGGCCGACCTTCGGCGCCTCGCGGGTGACCTGTGCCACCGCCGCGCCGCCGCGGCCCTGCACCTCGGCCGCCTCCTCGTCGGCGCTGTAGCCGCCGGCATCCTGGTGCTGGAACTGCGAGGCCAGCAGGCGCGCCTCGGCCTGGCGACGCTCCTGTTCCTCCAGCGCCGCCACTTCCTCCTCGCTGCGGATGCGCACGCGCGCCAGCAGGTTGACCACTTCCTGCTTGACGCTCTCCAGCATCTCCGAGAACAGCTCGAACGCTTCCTTCTTGTACTCCTGCTTGGGCTGCTTCTGCGCGTAACCGCGCAGGTAGATGCCCTGGCGCAGGTAGTCCATCTTCGCCAGGTGTTCCTTCCAGCCCTGGTCGAGCACGGTCAGCATCACGTGCTTCTCCAGCGCGCGCATGGTTTCCGGGCCCACCGCGATCTCCTTCTGCGCGAAGTGCTCGTCGACGGCCTTCTGCACCTTCTCGGCGATCTGCTCGGCGTCCAGCTCCTCGTGCTCGCGGGCGATCTGCACCAGCGGCAGCTGCACGCCCAGCTCCGACTCCAGCGTCGCTTCCAGGCCCTTCAGGTCCCACTGTTCGTCGATCGAGTTGGCCGGCACGAAGCGCGCCACCAGGTCGTAGACCACGTCGTTGCGGATGCCGTCGACGTTGTCCTTGACCGACTCGGCGTCCAGCAGCTCGTCGCGCTGGGCGTAGATCACCTTGCGCTGGTCGTTGTTGACGTCGTCGAAGTCGAGCAGGTTCTTGCGGATGTCGAAGTTGTGCGCCTCGACCTTGCGCTGCGCCTTCTCGATCTGGCGGCTGACCAGGCGGTCCTCGATGACGTCGTCTTCCTTCATGCCCATCATCCGCATCGCCTTCTGCACCCAGTCCGAGGCGAAGATCCGCATCAGGTTGTCTTCCAGGGACAGGTAGAAGCGCGACGAGCCCGGGTCGCCCTGGCGGCCGGAACGGCCGCGCAGCTGGTTGTCGATGCGCCGCGATTCGTGGCGCTCGGTGCCGATGATGTGCAGGCCGCCGGCGGCCTTGACCGCGTCGTGGCGACGCTGCCATTCGGTCTTCACCCGGAAGCGCTGGTCTTCGCTGGCGTCCTCGCCGAGCGCCTGCAGTTCCGCTTCCAGCGAACCGCCGAGCACGATGTCGGTACCGCGGCCGGCCATGTTGGTGGCGATGGTCACCGCGCCCGGCAGGCCGGCGTTGGCGACGATGGTCGCCTCGCGCTCGTGCTGCTTGGCGTTGAGCACCTCGTGCTTGACCCCGGCCTTGCGCAGGTGCTCGGACAGCATCTCCGAGGTTTCGATCGAGGTGGTGCCGACCAGCACCGGCTGGCCGCGCTTGGCGCAGTCCTCGATGTCGGCCAACACCGCGTTGAACTTGCCCTTGCGGTTGAGGAACACCTGGTCCGGGTGGTCCTTGCGCACGGTCGGCTTGTTGGTCGGGATCACCACCACTTCCAGACCGTAGATGCTCTGGAACTCGTAGGCCTCGGTGTCGGCCGTGCCGGTCATGCCGGACAGCTTCCTGTACATGCGGAACAGGTTCTGGAAGGTGATGCTGGCCAGGGTCTGGTTCTCGCGCTGCACCGGCACGCCTTCCTTGGCCTCGACCGCCTGGTGCAGGCCGTCGGACCAGCGCCGCCCGGTCAGGGTACGGCCGGTGAACTCGTCGACGATCACCACCTCGCCGTCGCGCACGATGTAGTCCACGTCGCGCTGGTAGATCGCGTGCGCGCGCAGCGCGGCGTTGAGGTGGTGGACCACGCTCAGGTTCTGCGCGGCGTACAGGCCGTCTTCGGCGTTCTCGAGGATGCCGGCCTGGCGCAGCAGTTCCTCGGCATGCTCCATGCCCGCTTCGGACAGGTGCACCTGCTTGCCCTTCTCGTCGACCCAGAAATCGCCCTCGCCTTCCTCCTCGGCCTGGCGCACCAGCTGCGGCACGATGCGGTTGACGCGGATGTACAGCTCCGGCGACTCGTCGGCCGGGCCGGAGATGATCAGCGGGGTGCGCGCCTCGTCGATCAGGATCGAGTCGACCTCGTCGACGATCGCGTAGTGCAGGGCACGCTGGTAGCGGTCCGCGCGCGACAGCGCCATGTTGTCGCGCAGGTAGTCGAAGCCGAATTCGTTGTTGGTGCCGTAGGTGATGTCGGCCGCGTAAGCGGCGTGCTTGTCGCTGTGCGGCATGCCCGGGTAGACCACGCCCACGCTCAGGCCCAGCCAGTTGTACAGCTTGCCCATCTGCGCCGCGTCGCGGCGGGCCAGGTAGTCGTTGACGGTGACCACGTGCACGCCCTTGCCTTCCAGCGCGTTGAGGTACACCGGCAGCGTCGCCACCAGGGTCTTGCCTTCGCCGGTGCGCATCTCGGCGATCTTGCCCAGGTGCAGCACCATGCCGCCGATCAGCTGCACGTCGTAGTGGCGCATGCCGAGCACGCGCCTGCTGGCCTCGCGGCACACCGCGAAGGCTTCCGGCAGCACCTTGTCCAGCGCCTCCCCGTCGGCGATGCGCTGCTTGAACGCCGGCGTCTTGGCCTGCAGCTCGGCGTCGGAGAGCTTTTCCATCTCCGGCTCGAGCGCGTTGATCTTGGCGACGATGCGGTGGAGCTGGCGGAGCTGGCGTTCGTTGCGACTGCCGAAGACGCGGGTAAGCAGGCTGTTGATCATTGAAGAAACCGGTTGAAAAGGAACGGTTTGACCGGCGTCGACTCCCCAGGACCCGAGCGCCGTAAACGAAACAGGGCGCAATGCGCCCTGTCGATGGCAACGCCTATTGTAGCTTGGGGCGGGGCCAAGCGATTCAAGCGGCCCCCGCGGGGCGACCCCGCCCCAGCGCCGGGCTCGCCTGCCTCCCCGCCGCCTGCCTGTCTCTTTATCACGTCTCCTAGAGAAGGCTTTCCCTTCCCCCGCAGGTGAGGGAAGGTGCCCGAAGGGCGGATCGGGGCATGCCAAACGCGCAAGAGCCGCCCTCATCCGGCGCTTCGCGCCACCTTCTCCCGCCTGCGGGAGAAGGGAAAGGCGGTGATTCCGAGAGGTGATAAAGAGACAGCCGCCGCCTGCGGGGCGGCGCCCCGCTCCGCCGCGGTCAGCCGCGGCCGCGGCGTCCCACCGGCGTATTGGTGTCGCCCAGGAACTTGCGCGGGTTCATCACCCGGCCGTCCTTCCAGACCTCGAAATGCACGTGCGCACCGGTCGAGCGGCCGCTGGAGCCGGCCCTGGCCACCTGCTGGCCGGCGCGCACCAGGTCGCCGACCTTCACGGTCAGGCGGGAATTGTGCGCATAGCGGGTCACGTAGCCGTTGCCGTGGTCGACCTCGACCACGCTGCCGTAGCCGCCGCGGACGCCGGAATAGCTGACCACGCCGTCGGCCACCGACATCACCGGGTCGCCGACGCTGGCATGGAAATCGATGCCCTTGTGGTTGGCCGCGCCGCCGCTGAACGGGTCGGCGCGGCCGCCGAAGCCGGAGGTGATGTAGGTGTTCTTGATCGGCATCCGCGACGGCACCGCGTTCTGCTCGAGCTGGTGGTCGAACATCAGCGAGGCCAGCACGTTCAGTTGCTGTCCGGAGGCGGCGAACTGCCCTTCCAGTTGCCCTAGACTGTCCTTGAGCTCGGTCGCGGGCATGTCCTGGGTCGGCTCGTCGCCGCCACCCACGCCCACCGGCTCGTTGAAGTCGAACTCGCCGTCCTCGAGCTTGCCCATCTGGGTCAGGCGCTCGCCAAGCGCGTTCAGGCGGGTCGCCTGCGCCTGCAGCTCGCCGAGGCGGGCGGCCATCGCATTGACCTCGGCCTGCGAGTCGCGCTGGACCCGGGCCAGTTCCTGCTGCTGTTGCGCCAGCCGGGCCTCCAGCCGCGAATCGTTCAGCATGCCCACGCCGGCACTGGCGCCGAAGCCGGCGACCAGGCCGAGGCCGAGTACCATGCCCAGCACGGTAAGCGGGCGATCCTCGGCAAATCCGCGGATCTGGCGGGCCACGCGCTGGCCCCTGGTTTCACGCGATTTGATTACGATCTTTTTGAAAGCCATTTGAGTGTCATGTCCAACAAGCCGAAGTCCAGCACACGCAGCCCTTCCACCTTCCAACCGGCCTTGGAGGCCGCGATGGCGGAGAAGGCTGGCGACCCCTTGCGTCGAGCCCTCTGGCTCGATGCGCTGGATCGGCAGTTACGCCCCCATCTGCCGCCCCACCTGGCCAGCCGTTGCCGGCTTGCCAACGTGAATGGCGAGCAGCTCGTTTTTCTGGTCGAGTCCCCGATATGGCACGCGCGACTGCGCCTTGCCGAAAACCAGATCCTCGATGTCGCCCGCTCCATCGGGCTGAAGGCCACACGGGTGACCATCAAGACCGCGACCACGTCGCTGCGTTCCCCAACGCAACAGGATCAAAGCCGGCCCCAACCGATTTCCGAGGCCACGCGCAACGGCCTGCGTGACGCACTGGCTTCCCTGCAGGACATCGAGCCCGGGAAAAAGCGCTGATGCCCGGGAGCCTCCGGCTCCCGGCCGCCGCGTGAAGAAGTTGCGAAGAAACGCGGGCGACCGGACGCATCCTAGCGGCGCCAGGATGGGCATACGTTACGTATCTATTAAATATTCGTTAAGTTCAGGAACCGGCCCGGATGGGGTTCACAGTTCCGTGACGGCCGTCGACCGCAGCGCCGGGTCAGGCGTAGACGGGGCTGGCGTAAGTCACCGGCGGCTGCACGGTGCCTTCCGGGAAGCTGACCCATTCCCAGGCGGCCTGGTCGGCGAGCAGCGCGCGGACCAGCTTGTTGTTGAGCGCATGCCCGGACTTGAAGCCCTCGTAGGCGCCCAGGATCGCGCCGCCGGCCAGGTACAGGTCGCCGATCGCGTCGAGGATCTTGTGGCGCACGAACTCGTCGGCGTAGCGCAGGCCGTCGTCGTTGAGCACGCGGAACTCGTCCAGCACGATCGCGTTGTCCATCGAGCCGCCGAGGCCGAGGTTGCGCTCGCGCATGTATTCCAGGTCGCGCATGAAGCCGAAGGTGCGCGCGCGGGAGATTTCCTTGATGTAGGCCGCGGTGGAGAACTCGATCTCCTGCCGCGACTGCCGGGCCGGGATCATCGGGTGGTCGAACTCGATGGTGAAGCCGAGCTTGTAGCCGTCGTACGGGGAGAACCGCGCGATCTTGTCGCCGTCGCGCACTTCCACCGGCTGCTTGATGCGGATGAAGCGCTTGGCCGCGTCCTGCTCGACGATGCCGGCGGACTGCAGCAGGAACACGAACGGGCCGGAGGAGCCGTCCATGATCGGCAACTCGGCCGAGGACAGCTCGACGATGACGTTGTCCACGCCGAGCCCGGCCAGGGCCGACATCAGGTGCTCGACGGTCTGGATCTTGGCGCCGTTGCAGGTCAGCCCGGTGCATAGCGTCACTTCCGTCACCAGCCCGGCATCGGCCGGCACCTCCACCACCGGGTCCAGGTCCACGCGCCGGAACACGATGCCATGGTTGGCCGGCGCAGGCCGCAAGGTCATGTAGACCTTGTCGCCGCTGTGCAGGCCGACGCCGGTGGCGCGGATCGTGTTCTTGAGGGTGCGTTGCTGGGTCATGGCGGAAAAGTCTGTATGACGGGTGCAGACGGGAGCTGAACCAGAACGGCTGGCGCGTCAGTTGCCCCAATCTTAACAAATGTCCGGTGACGGCGTTTCGCCGCCGTTGCCGCGATCGGCAAAACCTGCCGGGTCGTTTCGCGACCCGGCAGAAAGATGGTGCCACGGCGCGGGGTGGACAAGGCCCCGGCCGTGTTGAAGCCCCTCCCCCTCGGGAAAGGGGTTGGGGGGTGAGGCTACGAGGCGAAGCCCTCGCGACATCCAACTGCATGCGGCGTCGCCCGTACCCTCATCCGGCGCTTCGCGCCCCCGGCCCGGCACAGTGCGCCGAGCGTTCAGGCGTGCGCGAGCCGATGGGGAGAAGGGATACCCACGCCTCAGTCGGCCTGGCGACGCAGGGCAAGCCGCCGCGCTTGCGAAGCATTGCTTCGCGCGGCGGGGAGCGCCCGGCCAGGGATGGCCGGGCCGGACGTTCCGGAGTCGCCGCGCGCTGCCATGGATGGCCTCAGTCGGCCTGGCGACGCAGGAAAGCCGGGATATCCAGGTAGTCGCTCGGCAGCTCGGCGGTGGCCGGGGTGGAGCCGCCCGACGCCGCCGCGGCCGAGTCGCTGCTCGGACGGCGCAGGCCCAGGCCCATCGAGCCGCCGACCGCCTTGGACACCGCGTCGGTCGCGCCGTTGTCGAAGTCGCCGAATTCCGGCTGGCCGGTGGTGGCGTTGCGCACCAGCTTGATCGGCGCGCGCTGCTCCGGACGCTGCGACTGGCGCGACACCGCACGGTTCAGGCCGGTGGCGACCACGGTGACGCGGACCTCGTCCTGCATGTCCGGATCCAGCACGGTGCCGACCACCACGGTGGCGTCCTCGGAGGAGAAGCCCTCGATGGTGCGGCCGATCTCGTCGAACTCGGCCATGGTGAAGTCCGGGCCGGCGGTGATGTTGACCAGGATGCCGTTGGCGCCGGCCAGGTTGACGTCGTCCAGCAGCGGGTTCTGGATCGCCGCCTCGGCCGCGGCCTGGGCGCGGTCGTCGCCGCGCGCCGAACCGGTGCCCATCATCGCCAGGCCCATCTCGGACATGACGGTGCGCACGTCGGCGAAGTCGACGTTGATCAGGCCCGGACGCACGATCAGGTCGGCGATGCCCTGCACCGCGCCTTGCAGCACGTCGTTGGCGGCGCGGAAGGCCTGGATCATGGTGGCGTTGCGGCCGAGCACGGTGATCAGCTTCTCGTTGGGGATGGTGATCAGCGAGTCGCAGTGCTGGCTCAGCTCCTCGATGCCCTTCAGCGCGACCTGCATGCGGCGGCGGCCTTCGAACGGGAACGGCTTGGTCACTACCGCCACGGTCAGGATGCCCATCTCCTTGGCCAGCTGCGCCACCACCGGCGCGGCGCCGGTGCCGGTGCCGCCGCCCATGCCGGCGGTGATGAACACCATGTCCGCGCCCTGCAGCGCGTCCATGATGCGCTCGCGGTCTTCCAGCGCGGCCTGGCGGCCCACTTCCGGATTGGCGCCGGCGCCCAGGCCCTTGGTGACGTTGGTGCCGAGCTGCAGCTGCAGCTTGGCGCCGCAGTTCTTGATCGCCTGCGAGTCGGTGTTGGCGGTGATGAATTCCACGCCGTCGACGCTGCTGCTGACCATGTGCGCGACCGCGTTGCCGCCGCCGCCGCCGACGCCGACGACCTTGATCACCGCGTTCGGAGCCATCTTCTCGATCAGTTCAAAATGTGCCATGTCCGTTGTCCTCGTTGGAGCCGGGAACCGGGACCCGGGACCCGGGACCCGGGAAAGCCGCTTCCCGGATCCCGGCCCGAACCTCGGACCGGCGGTTTTTCTAATGGATGTTGCGTTGTTACCTGTTGCCTGCCGCCTGCTCTCGTCCCAATACCTCTACAACCGCTCCTGCTTCTCGCTTTTCCCGGGTCCCGGGTCCCGGGTCCCGGGTCTCGGGTCCCGGCCTCAAAACTCGCCGCGGTACCAGTTCTTCAGTTTTTTGAACAGACTTCCCGCACGCCCGGTCGGAATCGACGGACGCCGCGGATGCTCGATCTGGCTGCCCATCAGCAACAGCCCCACGCCGGTGGCGTGCACCGGATTGCCGACCACCTCGCCCAGGCCGGTGACGTGCTGCGGGATGCCCACGCGCACCGGCATCTGCAGCATTTCCTCGGCCAGCTCGACCACGCCTTCCATCTTCGAGGCGCCGCCGGTGAGCACCATGCCGGCGCGCACCAGCTCCTCGAAGCCGGAGCGGCGCAGCTCGGCCTGCACCATCTCGAAGATCTCCTCGTAGCGACCCTGCACCGCCTGCGCCAGCGAATGGCGCGGCATGCGCCGCGGCGGGCGGTCGCCGACCGACGGCACCTGGATGCTTTCCTCGGCGGTGGCCAGCTGCGCCAGCGCGCAGGCGTAGCGCACCTTGATCTGTTCGGCCTCCGGGGTCGGCGTGC
Organism: Lysobacteraceae bacterium; assembly: GCA_003505795.1. Classification (GTDB taxonomy): domain Bacteria; phylum Pseudomonadota; class Gammaproteobacteria; order Xanthomonadales; family Xanthomonadaceae; genus UBA8801. The sequence goes on from DNXT01000309.1 coordinate 9,084, forward strand.
GCAGCATGTGCGCGATGTCGTTGGTGACGTGGTCGCCGGCGATCGGCAGCGAGGCGGTGTGGCAGATCGCGCCCTGCACGTACACCGCCAGGTCGGTGGTGCCCGCGCCCATGTCGACCAGCACCACGCCGAGCTCGCGCTCGTCGGCGGTGAGCACCGCCACGCTGGAGGCCAGCGAGGACAGCACCAGGTCGTCGACCTGCAGGCCGCAGCGCTGCACGCACTTGCTGATGTTGGCCGCGGCCGACTGCGCGCACACCACCAGGTGCGCATGCACCTCCAGGCGCACGCCGGTCATGCCGACCGGATTGCGGATGCCTTCCTGCGAATCGTCGAGCACGTACTCGCGCGGGATCGCGTGCAGGATCTTCTGGTCGGCCGGGATCGCCACCGCCTTGGCGGCGTCGAGCACGCGCTCCAGGTCGCTCCAGGTCACCTCGCCGTCGCGGATCGGCACGATGCCGGGCGAGTTCTTGCACTGCACGTGGTTGCCGGAGATCGACGCGTACACCGAGCGGATCTCGCAGCCGGCCATCAGTTCGGCCTCCTCGATCGCGCGCTGGATCGACTGCACCGTCGACTCGATGTCCACCACCACGCCGCGCTTGAGGCCGCGCGACTCGTGCGAGCCGATGCCGATCACCTCGATCGGATTGCCCGGCGAGTACTCGCCGACCAGCGCCACCACCTTGGAGGTGCCGATGTCGAGTCCGACGATGAGGGATTTGTCGCCTTTGCGGTTCATGTTGTAAAGCCGGGAATGGGGAATGGGGAGTGGGGAACGGTTGGAAGCGGGATGGCTGCCTCCGGCGAGGGGTGGACGAGCGTCAAGCGACGGCCCGGTTGAGGCGGAGGCGCTTTGCCCGTTCCCGATTCCCCACTTCCCATTCCCCGCTCCACCGTGAAGCCGTTGGTGTAGCGCAGGTCCGCGCGCACGATCGGCTGCTGCGGGTTGATCAATTGCGGCAGCACCCGGGCGAAACGCTGCAGGCGCGCCTTGGCGTCGTCGCGGCCGACCACGATCTGCAGGCCGTTGCTCAGGCCCAGCGACCAGCTGCCGCGCGCGTCCAGCTCGAGCCGGTCGACGTCGGCGCCGGTGGGAGCGAACAGCGCGCGCGACTCGTTGTAGAGCGCGACCACCTCGGCGGTCCGCGCGTCCGGGCCGCCGAGCTGCGGCAGCTTGAAATCCTTCAGCCGCGGCGGCACCGGGAACAGCCGGCCCTGCTCGGACAGCATCCGGTCGCTGCCCCAGCGCGCGAACGGCTTGTGCTCGGTGACGCGCACTTCCAGCACGTCCGGCCAGCTCTTGCGGACCTGCGCGCTTTCCACCCACGGCAGCTGCTCGATCGCGTCCTGCGCGTCCTGCAGCTTGACCGCGAAGAAGCCCGACTTCGCATACGGCAGCACCACCGCGCGCAGCTGTTCGGCCGGCACCCGCTTGAAATCGCCGCTCACGCGCAACCGGCTCAGCGGCCAGCGCTCGGCGCCGACCCAGCCGTTGAGCACGGCCACCACCGGCAGCGCGACCAGCGCCACCGCGAGCAGCCATGCCAGGATGCGCAGCGTGGTGTTCATGGGCGCGCTCCGCGCTTGGCGGGACCCGGGACCCGGGACCCGGGACCCGTAAAAGCAGAGGCCAAAGCGCACCCGCCCTTGATTTTATTGGGTCCCGGGTCCCGGGTCCCGGGTCCCGGCCACGTTCCCATTCCCGGCTTCATAGCGTCAGCTCCAGCACGTGCCAGACCAGCGATTCGAAATCGATGCCGAGCTGGCGTGCCGCCTTGGGCACCAGCGAATGGCTGGTCATGCCCGGCGCGGTGTTCACTTCGATCAGCTGCAAACCACGCACCCGGTCGCGCATCACGTCCACGCGGCCCCAGCCGGCGCATCCCGCCGCGCGGAATGCCGCCAGCGCGAGGGCGCGAATCGCCGTTTCGTCGTCGCCATCCATGCCCGGGCACAGGTACTGCGTGTCGTCGGCCACGTACTTGGCGTGGTAGTCGTACCAGTCGCCGGCCGGCACGATGCGGATCGACGGCAGTGCGAGGTCGCCGAGGATGCCGACCGTGTATTCCTCACCGACCACCATCTGCTCCATCAGCAACTCGCCCGCGTAGCCCGCGGCGAAGTCGATGGCGGCATCCAGGTCCTTTTCTTCCAGTATCCGGAAGACGCCGACGCTCGATCCTTCGTTGGAGGGCTTCACGAACACCGGCAGACCCAGTTCGCGTGCCGCAGCGTGCAGGTCGTCGCCGCGTGCGATGCGCACGAAGCGCGGCGTCGGCAGGCCCGCGGCGATCCACACCTGCTTGGTGCGGATCTTGTCCAGGGTCAGCGCCGAGCCCAGCACGCCGGGACCGGTGTACGGCACGCCCAGCGCCTGCAGCAGGCCCTGCAGCACGCCGTTCTCGCCGTCGCCGCCGTGCAGGATGTTGAAGACACGGTCGACCTTGCCCGCGTGGATCGCCTCGATCAACGCCGGAATGCCATCGACCGGCTCGGCGTCGACGCCGCGCGCACGCAGCGCCTCGAGCACGTTGCGGCCGGAATCCAGCGACACCTCGCGCTCGGAGGAGCTGCCGCCGAGCAGCACCGCGACGCGGCCGAACACGGCCGGATCGGAATGACGGGCGGCCAGGGCGGCGCTCATGCCTGCGCTCCCGCGCCGAAGCCTTCGTTGGCGAGTCGCTGGGCCACGTAGCCGATGTCGCCGGCGCCCATCATCAGCAGCAGGTCGCCGTCCTGCAGCACGTCCGGCAGCACCTGCAGCAGTTCCGCCACCTGCGGCACCAC
>DNXT01000480.1 GCA_003505795.1 Lysobacteraceae bacterium
CGCAGCTTCGCGCCGGTGCGCCAGGCGCTCGGCCTGGAGACCGATCGCGCCGAAGATCGACCCGCCAGCATTGCGATGGCGCTCCAGGGCCACCGCTGAACCCGCTTCCACGGCATTAGGTTGAAAACGAGCCACGCTGGGTCTACGCCGATGGCGGCAGCCTTTTGGCTGATGCACACTGCTTTTGAGTGTTGAAAGGTGAGCTGATGCAGAATTCGCGGGGTCTGGGTCCAAACCTTACCCGACCCGATGGGGCGGGTAAGGTGAGCGATCGTGCTGGATTCGATGCGAACCATCCTGCCTCGTCCGACGGATCAGGGACGAGGACGGGGCTGAGCGCCCTCTGCGAATGAGCGGTAGAGAGACATTGCACGCTCATCGATGGTGACTTGTTCGACCTTGGAAAGATCCGGGAAACGACGTTGCATTTCCACCCATGCTTTAGCATCACCGAGGAGGTAGGCAACTCTCAGGTAGGCCGCAGAGTCCACAATATTCTTGAGTCCGGCGGTGTTCTGGTGGATCTCGGACATGCCGTAGTAGCCGTAGATGCTGCCACGCCGAATGGAGTCATGGACATACTGAATCCCCGTCTTGGCATCGCCCGCCGCAGCCCTTCTTTCGCCGTAAGCGACCATCGCCGCCAAGTTGCCAGCGTCGGCTTGCCTTTTGAGCTGGTCGTCGGAAAGTGAGTTGAACTCCTTCACTTGCTCCGGGGAAGGATAGCCATTCGTGCGCAACCAGTCGGCCTCTTCCCGATTCCTTGCGCCCAGGGCTTCAAAGTCGCAGGCTGGGCCCGCGCAAAAATATGCCAAGTCGGAAACAGTGCTGGGAGGCGCGGCCTGCCCTCCTCGGGACGCCATTCCAGGTGCTTGGGAGGGCGCTGGCATCACCTTCGATGAAGCCGCTCCGGTATTTATAGGGGACTTGTTCGCGCTGGAGGGCGCGCAGCCGGCGACCAGCACAATTGCCAGCAGTATCGACGCGCGAGCACCGAGCGCGGGACGTTCCCGGGTATTGGTCATGCTCATGCCGCCTTGCACTGATCCTGCTCCATTTGTTGCCACCAGCGTGAGCACGTAGCGTTTTTGGCGACAAGATTATATTTCACCGTTGTCGAGTTGGCCGGACTGGGCGGGTTTGACCAACGTCCGCGCGAACAAATCCGATTGATCTATGCCGTCTTTGTTCAACCAGCTTCAGGAAAAAGCCGGTGAAGGGCATCGCCTGTTCGGTTTCCGCCTGCAGCTTGCCCATTGCGTCCAGGCAGAGACGCTCGGGGACTGTGAGCCCGAGCCCGATCCTGTAAGCATTGGAGGCTTCGGCCTGACCCTGCCACGCCTTCGTTAATCCCATCCATAGAATAGTTGCCGGCGGCCATCATGCCGGCCTGACCGTTCAATGCAGTTGCAACCAGCCCACGAGCGCAGGGAACAGGTGGAGGAGCTGTGCCGCTGTCACTATCACCGCCGCCATTACCGCCACCGTAATCAGGCAGGTCGATGTCGGGCGGGTCGCAGTAGGGCGGTGGAGGTAGGTCAACGGCAGGCATGTTCGTCGTATCCGCAAAGCCGGGTTGCACCGCGAAAAAGCAACCGGATGGCAGAAGGCTAATTCTCCACGTATGCCTAATGGCCCGGGGGAATAGGCCGGCCCGGCCGGGCCCCGAGTTTGCACCGCAAACTCGGGGGAAGGATCCCGCCCAGCGCGATCCTCCTGTCAAGCCTTGTCCCTCCTGTCCCCCAGGGCTACCCTGCCCGGTCATCGCAGTGATCCGGCATGACCACGTCCCGCTTCGTCCATCTCCACGTCCACACCGAGTTCTCGCTGGCGGATTCCACGATCCGCGTGCCCGAGAAGCCGGACCAGGCCGACCCCAGCAAAGCCAAGCAGGCCAACCTGCTGAGCCGCGCGGTCGAGCTCGGCCTGCCCGCGCTGGCGGTCACCGACCTCAACAACCTGTTCGCGCTGGTCAAGTTCTACAAGGCCGCCGAAGGCGTGGGCATCAAGCCGATCGCCGGCGCCGACCTGATGATCGCCACGCCCGACATGGCGCCGTGGCGGATGACTTTGCTGTGCCGCGACCGCGAGGGCTACCTGAGCCTGTCGCGCCTGCTGACCCGCGCCTGGCTGGAAGGCCACCGTCCCGAAGGCGGCGTGGCGATCCACCCGGAATGGCTGCAGGCCGGGCACCGGAACCTGTTCGCGCTGGCCGGGCGCGACAGCCTGGCCGGGCGCCTGTTCGCCGAGGGCCGCCACGACCTGGCCGAGCAGCACCTGGCCGACTGGCAGCGGGTGTTCGGCGACGGCCTGCACCTGGAACTGACCCGCGCCGGCCGTCCGGGCGAAGAGGCGTTCAACCAGTTCGCGCTGCACGCGGCCGGCACCCGCGGCCTGCCGGTCGTCGCCAGCAACGACGTGCGCTTCCTGCATGCCAGCGACTTCGATGCGCACGAGGCGCGGGTGTGCATCGCCTCCGGGCGCGTGCTCGACGACCCCAAGCGCCCACGCGACTACAGCGACCAGCAGTACCTGAAGTCGGCCGACGAGATGGCCGCGCTGTTCGCCGACGTACCGGACGCGATCGACAACACCCTGGCGCTGGCGCAGCGCTGCAACATCGAGATGCGGCTGGGCACCTACTTCCTGCCCGCCTACCCGGTCCCGGAAAACGAGACCCTGGACAGCTGGATCCGCAGCCAGTCGCGCGACGGCCTGGCCGCGCGCCTGGAGAAGAATCCGCTGGCCCCGGGCAAGACCCGCGAGGACTACTTCGAGCGGCTCGAGTTCGAGCTCGACACCATCATCAAGATGGGTTTTCCCGGCTACTTCCTGATCGTGGCCGACTTCATCCAGTGGGGGAAGGCGCAGGGCATCCCGATCGGCCCGGGCCGCGGCTCCGGCGCCGGCTCGCTGGTGGCCTGGGCGCTGCAGATCACCGACCTGGACCCGCTTCCGTACAACCTGCTGTTCGAGCGCTTCCTGAACCCGGAACGCGTGTCGATGCCCGACTTCGACATCGACTTCTGCATGGACCGGCGCGACGAGGTGATCGACTACGTCGCGCGCAAGTACGGGCGCGAGCGGGTCAGCCAGATCATCACCTACGGCACCATGGCGGCCAAGGCGGTGGTGCGCGACTGCGGCCGCGTGCTCGGCTTCCCGTACGGCCTGGTCGACGGCGTCGCCAAACTGATCCCCAACATCCTCGGCATCACCCTCAAGGATGCGATGGGCGAAGGCAAGGACAGCGAGATGGCCTCGCCGGAGCTGATCCAGCGCTACCAGACCGAGGACGACGTCCGCGACCTGATGGACCTGGCGCGCCAGCTCGAGGACCTGACCCGCAACGCCGGCAAGCACGCCGGCGGCGTGGTGATCGCGCCCGAACCGCTCGCCGAGTTCTGCCCGCTGTTCGCCGAACACGACGAGGACGGCCGCGGCAAGAACCCGGTCACCCAGTTCGACAAGAACGACGTGGAGGAAGTCGGCCTGGTGAAGTTCGACTTCCTCGGCCTGCGCACGCTGACCATCATCGACTGGGCGGTCAAGGCGATCAACCAGCGCCACGCCCGCGCCGGCATCCCGCCGGTGGACATCGCCGCGATCCCGCTCGACGACGTGCCGACCTACCGCGACATCTTCGCCTCGGGCAACACCGGCGCGGTGTTCCAGTTCGAATCCTCGGGCATGCGCCGGCTGCTGAAGGACGCGCGCCCGGACCGCTTCGAGGACCTGATCGCGCTGGTGTCGCTGTACCGCCCCGGCCCGATGGACCTGATCCCGGACTTCAACGCGCGCAAGCACGGCCAGCAGGAGATCGTCTACCCCGATCCGCGCACCGAGGACATCCTCAAGGACACCTACGGCATCATGGTGTACCAGGAGCAGGTCATGCAGATGGCGCAGATCGTCGGCGGCTACTCGCTGGGCGGCGCCGACCTGCTGCGCCGCGCGATGGGCAAGAAGGTGCCGGCCGAGATGGCCAAGCACCGCGAGATCTTCCGCGAGGGCGCGGCCAAGGGCGGCGTCGACGGCCCCAAGGCCGACGAGATCTTCGACCTGATGGAGAAGTTCGCCGGCTACGGCTTCAACAAGTCGCACGCCGCCGCCTACGCGCTGGTCAGCTACCAGACCGCCTGGCTCAAGCGCCACTACCCGGCCGAGTTCATGGCCGCGACCCTGTCCTCGGACATGGACAACACCGACAAGGTGGTCGGCTTCCTCGACGAGGTGCGCAACCTCGGCCTGAAGGTGCTGCCGCCGCGGGTGAACGAGTCGGCCTACATGTTCGAGGCCGCCAACGCCGACACCATCCAGTACGGCATCGGCGCGATCAAGGGCGTCGGCCAGGGCGCCTGCGAGGCGGTGGTCGAGGAGCGCCTGCGCGGCGGCGAGTACACCTCGCTGCTGGATTTCTGCACCCGCGTAGGCACCGCCAAGCTCAACCGGCGCACCCTGGAGGCGATGATCAACGCCGGCGCGATGGACGGGCTGGGCAAGAACCGCGCCTCGCTGATGCTGCAGCTGCCGGAAGTGCTCAAGGCCACCGACCAGATGGCCAGGGAGCGCGCCTCCGGCCAGAACTCGCTGTTCGGCGGACCGGATCCGGCCGGCCCGGCGATCCAGCTGGACCTGCCGGAAACCCAGGAATGGCCGCTGGGGCAGTTGCTCGGCGGCGAGCGCGAGACCCTGGGCTTCTACCTCAGCGGGCATCCGTTCGACCCTTACCGCGACGAGGTCAGGGAACTGGTCGGCTGCGACCTCGGCGCGCTCGAGCGGATCCTCGCCTCCCAGCAACGCGGCGGCGGCGGCGGCGACGGCGAGAAGCGCGCCTGGCGCCCGGAAGTGAGCGCGATCGTCGCCGGCCTGGTGGTCGGGGTGCGCCGCAAGGGCGACAGCCAGGTGTTCGTGCAGCTGGAGGACGGCCGCGGCCGGGTCGAGTGCAGCGCCTTCTCCGATGCCATGAACGAGTTCGGCCAGTTGCTGATCCGCGACCGGATCCTGGTGATCAAGGGCGGCCTGCGCGAGGACGAGTTCAACGGCGGCTACAGCCTGCGCATCCGCCAGGTCTGGGACTACGAGCAGATCTGCGCCGACCACACCCAGCGCCTGTCGCTGCGCCTGGACCTGCGCGACCGCCAGGCCTGGAAACGCATCGACGGCCTGCTGGCCCGGCACCGCCCCGGCAAGACCCCGCTGCGGCTGGACCTGCTGCTGCCCTCGCCTTCCGGCGGGGTTGCTGGCATGCTGGACCTGAACGGAACCAGCGCGGTCCGGGTCGACCAGCAACTGCTGGACGGCCTCCGTGCCGACCCCTGCGTGAAGACCGTAAAGGTGAAGTACACACCGCCTTGGGCAAACTAGCGCCCTGGCACCCCCACCTGGCAAGGATCCGGAATGAAGACTTTGCATGTCGCGCCCCTGCTGGCGGCCCTGCTGGTCGGTTGCAGCAATGCACCGCAGACGTTCGAGATCGACAACCCGACCGCGGCGCCGCTGGCCGTCAGCATCGACGGGCGCGAGCACATGGTGCCGGCCGGTGAGTCGGTGCCGGTGACGCTGTCGCCGGGGGCTCATACCCTGCACGCCGACCCGGTCGGCGAGGTCAACTTCATCGTCTACGCCCGCGCCAACGGCGGCCTGATCAACCCCACCCTGGGCGAGTACGTGGTCGCCAGCCAGGTCTATGCCGCCGACAAGCCGCGGCTGACCAACTTCACCGGCAGCGAGGACGGCGTGGCCGTGGGCGATACCGTCTACCAGGGCGCCTACCGCAAGAGCCGCGACCTGATCATCGGCCGCAGCTGGGCCTTCGGCGTGCACGACGCGTTCCCGCAGCAGGGCGTCGCCCACTCCGGCGGCAAGATCTTCACCGCCAGCGACTTCGTCGACTACGCGGCGATCGCCGCGCAGAAGCGGAGCACCTTCAGCTACGTCGCCAACGCGGTGCTGCCGCAGCCGACCTACCTGTCGGCACTGAGCCCGACCGCCCTGCCGACCCTGGCGCCGGTGTTCGAGGCGCATGCCGGCGAGCTGCGCGACGTGTTCTCCGGCTACGTCGCCTCGCTCGGCAACGACCCGCAGTGGTCGCTGCAGAGCGCGCAGCTGGCATTCGCGCGCGACACCGCGATGCTGTCGGCGCGCCAGCGCGCCGGCGGCGGCGATTCCGGCAGCCGCTTCGACAACCGCTACGACCTGCTGATGGGCCGCTCGGCGATCGTGCTGCCGTAGAGAGCGTCTCACGCGGGGCCGCCACCGGCCCCCGCGCGGCTTGACCTGGCCGCCAATAGGCGCGACGCCGGCACCAACAGCTGACGACCTTCCCGACCCAACGCGACCCGTTCGGGGACAGATGACACGCCTGGCCCCCGCCAGACCGGGGCGTACGGGCCCGGGCCGGTGATTCGGCTACACTTCGCCCCTTTGGTTCTTCACGGCGCACCATGAACCCGAACTACCTCGATTTCGAGCAACCCATCGCTGATCTGGAAGCGAAGATCCAGGATCTGCGCAGTGCCAGCACCGGCCCGGCGGTCAACGTCGACGCCGAAGTGCGGGCCCTGCGCGACAAGCTGCGCAAGCGCACCGCGCAGATCTTCCGCGACCTGTCGGCGTGGCAGGTGTCGCAGCTGGCGCGGCATCCGCAGCGCCCGTACACGCTCGACTACATCAAGGTGTTCTGCGACGAGTTCCAGGAACTGGCCGGCGACCGCGCCTATGCCGACGACAAGGCCATCGTCGGCGGCCTCGGCCGCATCGACGGCCGCCCGGTGGTCATCATCGGCCACCAGAAGGGCCGCGACACCAAGAGCAAGGTGGCCCGCAACTTCGGCATGCCGCGCCCGGAGGGCTACCGCAAGGCGCTGCGCCTGATGAAGCTGGCCGAGCGCTTCCGCCTGCCGCTGCTGACCTTCATCGACACCCCCGGCGCCTACCCCGGCATCGGCGCCGAGGAGCGCGGCCAGTCCGAGGCGATCGCGCGCAACCTGATGGAGATGGCCGAACTGAAGATCCCGGTGATCTGCACCGTGATCGGCGAAGGCGGCTCCGGCGGCGCGCTGGCGATCGGCGTCGGCGACCGCACCCTGATGCTGGAATACGGCACCTATTCGGTGATCTCGCCGGAAGGCTGCGCCTCGATCCTGTGGAAGGACGCCGCCAAGGCCAAGGACGCGGCCGAGCAGCTCGGCCTTACCGCCCACCGCCTCAAGCAGCTGGGCCTGGTCGACAAGGTCGTGCGCGAGCCGACCGGCGGCGCACACCGCAACCCGGGCCAGATGGCCAGGCGCCTGAAGGCGGTCCTGCTCAACGAGCTCGACGCGCTGGAGAAGATCCCGGTCGACAAGCTCCTGCAGCAGCGCTACGAGCGCCTGCGCGGCTACGGGGCGTACGAGGCGGCCTGACCGGCCGCATGCGCAGCCGCGCCCGACACGCTAGGATGGCGCCGACCCGGGGAATGGACGGACACGTATGGCGCTTCCATGGTGGATCTGGCCGGCTGGCCTGTTCGCGCTGCCGCTGCTGGCCGGCCTGCTAATCAACCTGTTCGTGCGCCACCGACGCGGGATCAGCTCCAACGTGGTGCTGACCTGGTTCGTGATCGTGTGCTGGATCAGCGCACTGGCGCTGATCCTGGGCAAGGTGCTGTGAGCGTGGCGGTCAGAACGGCTTGAACAGCACCAGCCAGATCACCCCCACCAGCAGCAGCACCGGCAGTTCGTTGAACAGGCGCAGCTTGCCCGAACCGGGCAGGGCCCGCCCCTTGTCCACGCCCTTGAGCCAGCGTCCGCCGACGATGTAGTGCGCCAGGATCAGCGCGACCAGGGCAAGCTTGGCGTGCAGCCAGCCGGTGCCGGGACCGACCATGGTCGGGAAATCGGGAATGACCCGGTAGCCGAGCCACAGTACCGCGCCGAGGACGATCGCCAGGCCCAGCATGTTGTGGCCGAAGCGGTACAGCCGGCGCCCCATCAGCACCAGCCGCGCCTGCACCTCGGCGCTGCCTTCGGCCTCGGCGATGTTGACCAGGATCCGCGGCAGGTAGAACACCGCCGCCATCCAGGCGATCACGAACAGCAGGTGGAAGGTCTTGATCCACAGGTACAGGGTCATGCGCTGGCTCCGCCGGCTCGCGTAGGATGGCGCGCATTTTCGCCGATACGGCGCGGCAACACACGGGTACGCGATGGACAAGCAATACGACCGGCACTACTTCCAGCACTGGTACCGCAAGGCCGGGCTGCACGATCGCGCCCGGCTGCGGCGAAAGGTCGCACTGGCGGTGGCGCAGGCGGAGTACTACCTGGAGCGCCCGGTCCGCAGCGTGCTGGACATCGGCTGCGGCGAAGGCGCCTGGCGCGCGCCGCTGCGCGAGTTGCGCCCGCGCGCCAGCTATCTGGGCTTCGACAGCAGCGAGTACGCGGTGCGCCGCTACGGCCGCACCCGCAACCTGCACCCGGCCCGCTTCGGCGATTTCCAGTGGCTGCGACCGTGCGCGCCGGTCGACCTGCTGGTCTGTGCGGACGTGCTGCACTACCTGCCCGATCGCGAGCTGGATCGCGGCCTGGCCGGCCTGGCCGAGCTCTGCGGCGGCGTCGCGTTCCTGGAAGCGTTCACCGCCGAAGACGAATTCGAGGGCGATCGCGCCGGCTTCCAGGTGCGCCCGGCGCGCTGGTACCGGCGCCGGTTCGGCGCGCACGGGCTGGTCGCGCTGGGCTCCCATTGCTGGCTGTCGCCGGCGCTGGCGGGACAGGCCTCGGCGCTGGAGCGGGCCTGAAAGCCCCGCTCCCGCCGGGAGAGGGCAGCGGCGAGGGGTGCCGTAGGAGCATCGCAAGGGTCACCGGGTGGCGGCCATGGGGAACGCGTCGCCACGCGCCGGATAGGTGAACCACGGCGGCCCAATGCCCGGATCGTTTGCCCCCCGGGCGCGTGGCGATGCGTTCGTCGTCATCGTGCCGTGGGTTCGCTGCTGCGCGCCTCGCCCGCGCCCTCGACCGCCCCGACGGGACCTTTCCCAGAGGGAGCAGGAGGCAACTGCCCCATTAAGGTGCAACTGCGCCAATTCGGCTATGCTGCACGGCAGCAATCACTCGGTCTGGGAACGGAATGCTTTACCAACTGCATGAGCTGACCCGTAATCTGCTTGCACCGTGGGTTCACCAGGCCCAAGCCAACGCCAAGATGTTCTCGGATCCGGAGAGCCTGTGGGCCTCGGTTCCCGGGGCCGAGCGCCTGGCTGCCGGCAACGAGCTGTTCCATCGGCTCGGCAAGGAATACGAGAAGCCCGCCTGGGCGCTCGACGACGTCGAGGTCGACGGCCATTCGCTGCCGATCATCGAGCGCGAGGTGCTGGGCAAGCCGTTCTGCCGCCTGCTGCGCTTCAAGCGCTTCAGCGACAGCGTGGAGCTGATCGAGTCGATGAAGCAGCAGCCGACCGTGCTGGTGGTGGCGCCGCTGTCGGGCCACCACGCCACGCTGCTGCGCGACACCGTGCGCACGCTGCTGCGCAACCACAAGGTCTACGTGACCGACTGGGTCGACGCGCGCATGGTGCCGGCCGAGGCCGGCGCGTTCGGCCTGGACGACTACATCGACTACATCCGGGAGTTCATCCGCCACATCGGCGCCGACAAGCTGCACGTGATGAGCGTGTGCCAGCCGACCGTGCCGGTGCTGGCCGCGGTCTCGCTGATGGCCGCCGACGGCGAGCCGACGCCGCGCTCGCTGGTGATGATGGGCGGGCCGATCGACGCGCGCCGCAGCCCGACCGCGGTCAACAACCTAGCCACGCGCAATCCGATCGAGTGGTTCCAGAACAACGTCATCCACACCGTGCCCTACCCGTATCCGGGCCATGGCCGCGCGGTGTACCCGGGCTTCCTGCAGCACACCGGCTTCCTGGCGATGAACCCCAGCCGCCACGTGATGTCGCACTGGGACTTCTACACCAACCTGGTCAAGGGCGACCTGCAGGACGCGCAGGCGCACCGGCAGTTCTACGACGAGTACAACGCCGTGCTCGACATGCCGGCCGACTACTACCTGGACACGATCCGGGTGGTGTTCCAGGACTTCCTGCTGCCGCGCGGCAAGTGGAAGGTGCGCGGCCAGCTGGTGAAGCCTTCGGCGATCCGCGACACCGCGCTGCTGAGCATCGAGGGCGAGCTCGACGACATCGCCGGCCTCGGCCAGACCGAAGCCGCGCACGGCCTGTGCACCGGCATCGACGCCGCCGACCGCCATCACCTGGTGGTCGAAGGCGCCGGCCACTACGGCATCTTCAGCGGCCGCCGCTGGCGCGAGATCGTCTACCCGCAGGTGCGCGAGTTCATCGCGCAGTACGCGGCCGAGCCGGCGGCCGCCCGCGAACCGGCCACCGTCACGCCGATCCGCAAGCGCGGAAAGGCCTGATTCGGAAAGCCAGCGGTTGTGGGAGGGGCTTCAGCCCCGACGGGCTTTCCCGACCTGCCGTCGGGACTGAAGTCCCTCCCGTAGATTCCCCGGCAAGTCCTCATCGCGACCGAGGTCGCTCCTGCGAAAAGCGGTCCGGACGGCGGTGCGTGATCAGCCCAGCCGTACCAGCAGGTGCTTGGCGACCTGGCCGTGCAGGCGGCCGATGCCGCGGGCCAGGTGCAGGGTCGCGAACAGCAGCACGAGGCCGACCGCCGCCAGCAGCGGGGTCGCCCACACCGGCAGCATCTGCTCGCCATTGATGAAGACGCCCGCGTACATGCCGTCGAACAGGGCCGCGATCGGCGACCAGATCAAGCCCAGCGACAGCGACAGCAGCGTGATCGCGATGCCGAAGTACAGGATGCCCAGCGGCAGCATCAGCACGAAG
>DNXT01000174.1 GCA_003505795.1 Lysobacteraceae bacterium
GGCCTCGGCGCCGACGTTGTGGGACCGGGCCGAGCCGGCGTCGGCCAGCAGCGCATCGCGCTGCTCGGCGGAGGGGCGGACCTGCACCGTGGCCAGGGTGGTCACGCGCTGGCTGGCAGCCTGCTCGGCTTCGTACTCGGCGATCTGTTCGGCGGAAGGACGCACCTGCACCGCGGCCAGCGTGGCGATCGGGCTGGTGCGCTCGTGTTCCTGCTGGACCAGCTGTTCGACGGAGGGGCGCACCTGCACGGTGTCCAGGGTGGCGATGGGGGCGGCGTTGGCGCTCATCGAAGCGAAGACCGAACCGGCGGCGAGGGCGAGGGCGGCGCTCAGGGACTTGGTGTTCATGACAGGGCCTTTGGTGTTGTTGAGCAGTGGTGTGGTAGTAATGTAGGACACCTAATCTCCTCGGTCAAGCGGATTTCGGCTTTTCTTTCGTTTGTTCAGCAAGGAGTCATGTTCTGCCTGGGCGACTCCTTCTGGCCTGTAGATGAAGCAGGACGCGTGCCAAATGCAGGTTATTGAAACAAAAGGATTTATTTCGGTCCGATGGTGTCCGCTGTCCGGACACTTGGCCGTGCCGTCCGTCCGGACAGGCCATCGCAGCGGTCGCCAGGAGCCGCCAGGCAAGCGCGCGCGGGCACGCGCAGGCGCATGACCCGGGACCGGGCGGGGCCGACGGCCGGCCGGATCATTGCCAATTCAGAAAGCTGGGGCACAATCCGTTCCTGTCCGCCCCTGGTAGAGCCGCGATGCGCGTCCTGATTGCTTCCGCCCTGATTGCCGTTTCCGCCGCCGCCTGCACCTGGGTACCGATCGAGGCGACCGGCAAGACCGTGCGCGTGCTGCCGGCCGGGCCGGTGCCTGTGGGCTGCCAGCAGCAGGGCGAGGTCGTGGTCTCGGTCAAGAACCGGGTGGGCTTCATCAACCGCAACCCGCTCAAGGTGCAGGACGAGCTGGAAACGCTGGCCCGCAACGAGGCCCCCAGCGCCGGCGCCAACGCGGTGCAGGCACAGGGCCAGCCCGGCGACGGCAGCCAGCGCTTCAGCGCTTTCCGCTGTCCGGCTGGCTGAACCGTTGGGCCGGCGCCGGCCGCCGGGCCTTGTAAAGATGCGGTGAAAGCGGCCAGGGGCTAGAATGGCGCCCCCTCGCCTGAGCCATGGCGCTATTTCGATGCTCTTCAACAACGTCTCCATCGCGGGACTGGCGCATATCGATGCGCCGCACACGCTGACTTCCAAGGAAATCAACGAGCGCCTGCAGCCGACCTACGACCGGCTCGGGATCAAGACCGACGTGCTCGGCGACATCGCCGGCATCCATGAGCGCCGGATGTGGGACAAGGACGTGCAGGCATCGGACGCGGCGACCCTGGCCGCGCACAAGGCGCTGGCCGATGCCGGCATCGGCGCCGACCAGGTCGGCCTGCTGGTCAACACCTCGGTCAGCCGCGACTACCTGGAGCCGTCGACCGCCTCGATCGTCTCCGGCAACCTCGGCGTCGGCGACCATTGCATGACCTTCGACGTCGCCAACGCCTGCCTGGCCTTCATCAACGGCATGGACATCGCCGCGCGCATGCTCGAGCGCGGCGAGATCGACTATGCGCTGGTGGTCGACGGCGAGACCGCCAACCTGGTCTACGAGAAGACGCTCGAGCGCATGACCTCGCCGGACGTCACCGAGCAGGAGTTCCGCGACGAACTGGCCGCGCTGACCCTGGGCTGCGGTGCCGCGGCGATGGTGATGGCGCGCTCGGAGCTGGTGCCCGACGCGCCGCGCTACCGGGGCGGCGTGACCCGCTCGGCGACCGAGTGGAACAAGCTGTGCCGCGGCAACCTGGACCGCATGGTCACCGATACCCGCATGCTGCTGCTGGAAGGCATCAAGCTGGCGCAGAAGACCTTCATCGCCGCCAAGCAGGCGCTGGGCTGGGCGGTGGAGGAGCTGGACCAGTTCGTCATCCACCAGGTCAGCCGCCCGCACACCGCCGCGTTCGTGAAGTCGTTCGGCATCGACCCGGCCAAGGTCATGACCATCTTCGGCGAGCACGGCAACATCGGCCCGGCCTCGGTGCCGATCGTGCTGAGCAAGCTCAAGGAGCTGGGCCGCCTGAAGAAGGGCGACCGCATCGCCCTGCTGGGCATCGGTTCGGGCCTGAACTGCTCGATGGCCGAAGTGGTGTGGTAATCGCCGCCGCGCCGGCGTCCGGCGTGGCGTCGTCCCCGAGTCGACCGGAACGCCCGCGCCGCGCCGACGCGGGCGTTTCCATTTCCGCGAGTGATCCCATGACCGCAGCGACCATGCCGTTTCCCGGCTACCCCGCCCGCCCGAAGCGCTTCGAGGCGCGTCCCGGCATCGCGATGAGCTACCTCGACGAAGGCCCGCGCGACGGCGAAGTGGTGGTGATGCTGCACGGCAATCCGTCGTGGAGCTACTACTGGCGCAATCTCGTGGCCGGGCTGTCGGACCGCTACCGCTGCATCGTGCCCGACCACATCGGCATGGGCCTGTCGGACAAGCCCGACGACAGCCGCTACGAGTACACCCTGCAGGCGCGCGTGGACGACCTGGACGCGCTGTTGAAGCACCTGGGCGTCACCGGTCCGATCACCCTGGCCGTACACGACTGGGGCGGCATGATCGGCTTCGGCTGGGCGTTGTCGCACCATGACCAGGTCAGGCGGCTGGTGATCACCAACACCGCCGCGTTCCCGCTGCCGGCGGCCAAGCCGATGCCGTGGCAGATCGCGATGGGCCGGCACTGGCGCCTGGGCGAGTGGTTCATCCGCACCTTCAACGCGTTCTCGGCCGGGGCCTCGTGGCTGGGCGTGTCGCGACGCATGCCGGCCGAGGTGCGCCGCGCCTACGTGGCGCCGTACGACAGCTGGGACAACCGCATCGCCACCATCCGCTTCATGCAGGACATCCCGCTGTCGCCGGCCGACAAGGCATGGTCGCTGCTGCAGCGCGCGGCGCAAGCGCTGCCGTCGTTCGCCGAGCGTCCGGCCTTCGTCGGCTGGGGCCTGCGCGACATCTGCTTCGACCATCACTTCCTGGCCGGCTTCCGCCAGGCATTGCCGCAGGCCGAGGTGATGGCGTTCGAGGACGCCAACCACTACGTGCTGGAGGACAAGCACGAGGTGCTGGTACCGGCGATCCGCCGGTTCCTGGATACGCATCCGCTGTAGCCGGCGCGCGCCTCCGCTTTTTCGCAGGCCTGCCGCATCGGCATAACGCCGGGAATGGCGATCAGGATTCCGGCAGCGGATTGCGCTCGGCGTCGCCGACGCCGACCCAGTCGGCCGCGGTCAGCGCGTGCAGGCCGTGCGCCAGCCGCGACTTGTCGCACTGCGCGCTGCGTTCGCCGAACTCCAGCGAGGCCGGCACCGCCGCGCACACCGACGGCCGCCGGTCGTGGATGGTGCAGCGGCTGTAGCGGCCGATGTCCGCGTCCAGCGCCACGCAGCGCGGCCGCGATTGCGAGGTGCCGCGCATCACCCGCTCGTGGGTGCGCAGGGTCTCGGTCAGCTCGATCGGCACCGTGCCGCCCATGTCCGGATCCGCCTCGCTCCAGTGGAAGCTCACGCGGAAGTAGGCGCAGCAGGCGCCGCAGGTCAGGCAGGGGTGGGCCATGGGAGCCGGGCCTTGCGCGGCGGAGAACGGGAGGGGCCGGCATTCTGCCCGAACCGTGGCCGCGTGCAAGCGCGGGCGCTTCAGCCGGCGCGGCGGGGCCGTGGCCGCATCGGCGATAATCCGCGGATGACTCCTCCGTGCAACATCGCGGCGACGCTGCCGCAGCTGGCTCGCGCGCGACCCGGCCAGATCGCGATCCGCTGCCCGGGCCGGGCCGGCAGATCGGAA
>DNXT01000458.1 GCA_003505795.1 Lysobacteraceae bacterium
ACAACCTACTGAGAGATCACACCTAGCCGCGCGCCGGCGGCTCGGCCGGCTGCAGCGCCAGCGTCGAGCCTTCCTGCGGGGTGAGCGGTGCCGGGCAGTGCGTCTGGCCGGCGTGGTCGCGCGCCAGCCAGTCGTCCACCGTGTCGCCGAGCAGGTCCAGCCGCAGCGGCAGGCTCAGGTGGTTCTCGCCGCGCATCTCGATGTAGTGCACGCGCGCGCTGGCGCGCGCCAGGGTACGGCCGTGCGCGACCGGGATGTGCTGGTCGGCGTCGCCGTGCAGCAGCAGCACGCAGGCCCGCGTTGCGGCCAGCGCGTGGCCGACGTCGACGCGGTCCAGGTCCAGCCGCAGGCGCCGGTCGGCGGCGGCGATCACCGCATCGAGGTCCTGGCCGCCGTAGCGCCAGCGGGCATAGTTCGCCACCGCCTGCGCTCGCCAGCCGTGCGGCCGGCTGCCGAGCATGTGCGGGACCATGTCGCGGATGCCCCGGCCGGCGTTGGCGAAGGATTCCATCGCCACCACGCCGGCGACCTGGTCGCCGAGCTTGTCGGCGGCGAACAGCGCGGTGGCGGCGCCATAGGAGATGCCGAACAGGTACAGCGGGCCGCGGATCTCCCCGCGCGTGCGCAGCGCGGCGATGACGTCGCCGACGTCGTCCGATTCGCGCGTGCCGTAGCCGGCCGGGCCGCTGCCCGAATGGCCATGGTTGCGCAGGTCGAGGGTGACCACCTGGTAGCCGGACTGGGCCAGCTGCAGCGACCACGGCAGCAGCGAGTCGCCATCCATCATCCAGCCGTGCAGCAGCACCACGGTGCCGCGCGCCGGCTGCGGCCGGAACGGGGTGGGCAGCTCGAACCCGAAGTCCACGTCCAGCGCCCGGCCGCCGTCGTGGCGCTGGCCGAGGTAGCGGTAGTGCATGCCGTACTGGCCGGCGTCGAACGCGCGCCAGAAGATCGGCACGCCGTCGCGGCTGGCGACATGGCCGCTGCGGTTGGGCACGCTGGCGATGGTGGCGGCGATCCGGTCCTCGTCCAGCAGCGGCGACACGCCGCCGGGCGCGACCAGGCGGTCGCTGAGCGAGGTGGAGTTCGAGGTGGTGAACAGGCAGCCGGCCAGCCAGAGGCAGGCGCAGGCCAGCAACAGCAGGCGCGTCATGGCGGTACGGGGAGCAGGAAACGGTCGCGCAGGCTAGCGCCGTCATGCCGCGGTCATCTAGCGCGGTTGGATGACGATTCGATGACAGGGCGGGGAACGTTCAGGCTGGCCGGCCCTCATCCGGCGCTTCGCGCCACCTTCTCCCGCCTGCGGGAGAGAAGGGAAGGACAAGCTGTTGCTCCTTCCCGCAGGGTGAAGCAGAGAGGGGGACGCGGCCGTTCCTTCTCCCGCTGGCGGGAGAAGCTGCCCGAAGGGCGGATGAGGGCCGCGGCTACACCTCGCGCAGGGCGGTGGTGATCGGCAGCCGCGCCGCGCGCAGGGCCGGGAACAGGCCGCCGACCAGGCCGATGCCGAGCGCCCACTTCAGCCCGCTCCACAGCAGCTCCGGCGAGACCTTGAACTGGAACACCACCTGGCTGAAGTTGCTGCCCAGCGTGGACACGCTGTAGCCGTTGAAGATCGCCCAGGCGACCAGTCCGCCGAGCACGCCGCCGAGCAGCGCCAGCAGCATGGTCTCCAGCATCACCGCCATCACCACCGGCACGCCGCGGAAGCCGAGCGCGCGCATCGTGGCGATCTCGCGCGCACGCGTGGCCACCGCCGCATACATCGTGTTGAGCGCGCCGAACACCGCGCCGATAGCCATGATCGTGCCGATGAACTTGCCGAGGATCTCCAGGATCTTGTTGAGGTTGCCGCCCTGCTTGCGGTAGTACTCGCGGGTGGTGAGCACGTCCAGCTTCAGGCGCGGATCGGCCGCCATCGCGCTCCTGAACGCCTGGAAGCCGGCCGGGCCCTCGGTGCGCACGCTGATCGACTGGTAGGCGCCACGGTTGTATGTGGTGGACAGGGTCTGCGTGTCGGTCCACAGCTCCGAGTCGTGCGCGTCGCCGCTGGAGAACACGCCCACCACGGTCCAGGCCTGGTTGCCGAGGTTGAGGGTCTTGCCGACCTGCAGCCCGCGGAACTGCGACTGCGCGCCCTTGCCGACCACGATCTCGCGCAGTCCCGGCGCGAACTTGCGTCCCTCCAGGATCCTGACCTTGTCGTGCACCGCCCAGGCCTGCTCGCCGACGCCGCGGAACTGCGCGTTGACGTCGGTGCCGTCGGACTTGGACAGCAGGTTCACCACCTGCGACAGCTCCGGGGACACCAGCGGCCGGTTGCCGGCATCGTGCGCCACGCCCGCCAGCGAGCTGATCAGCGGCACCTGGTCGCGCATGATCACCGAGTTGGTCTCGGCCTGCGATCCGCCGCGCAGCACGATGGCGGTGGTGTCGTCGCCGGTGCTGTCCAGCGTCGCCTGGAAGCCCTGGCCCATCGCCAGCATCGCCACCAGCACGCCGACCACGCCGGCGATACCGACCACGATCACCGAGGTCGCGCCCCAGCGCTGCGGCAGGCTGGCGACGCCGATCCGCGCGGCCGCCAGCGACAGCCGTCCGCTGCGGGTGAGCAGCAGCCACAGCACCAGCAGCAGCACCACGCCGAGCACCAGGTACCACGGCAGCACGATCCACACCACCAGCCCGACGGCCAGCAGCAGCACCGACAGCAGATTCCACATCCATTGCTTCTTCATTGCTCGCCCCTTGACGATGGGATGGCCATCCTTGGCGTTGATGATCGGAGAGCTGGAGACGGTGCCGCGCATTCCTGCGCGGCCGCGCGCCCCTCAGCGCCCAGCCAGTGCGTCGACGATCTTCAGCCGCTGCGCGCGCAGTGCCGGCAGCAGGCCGACCACGATGCCGATGCCCGCCATCAGGCCCAGCCCGATCAGCCAGGTCTGGCCCGGCACCGCATGCACCGGCAGCGCGCCGCCGCTGGCCGCGGCCAGGCCCGGGATCGCCAGCGCCGCCAGGCCCATGCCGAGCAGGCCGCCGAGCACGATCAGCAGCACCGACTCGACCATCACCAGGGCCAGCACGGTACGGTCCCGGAAGCCCAGCGTCTTCAGCGTGGCAAGTTCCGGGATGCGCTCGCGCACCGCCTGCGCCATGGTGTTGCCGGTCAGCAGCAGCAGGGTGAAGAACACCGCGCCCATGATCGAGGTGACGATCAGGCCGATGTCGGCGAACTGCTTGACGAAGGCCTGCTGGAACGCCGATTCGGTCTGGGTCTTGGTCTCGTGGTCGGAGTTGGCCGACAGCGCGTCGATCGCCTGGGCCACGCGCGAGGCCTGCTCGGGGTTGGCCAGCCGCACCGTGTACCAGCTGACCTGGCTCTTGATGTAGTCGTTGCTCTCGTCGAAGTACTTCCAGTTCATCATCAGCTGCTGCTCGGCCTGCACGTTGGCGCGGTCCTTGGCGCGGAAGATCAGCTTCAGCTCCAGCGGCCAGTCGTTGCTGCCGCCGCGCGGGAAGATCGTCGCCTGCAGCGGGATGGTGTCGCCGATCTTCCAGCCGAACTTCTTGGCCAGCGCCTCGCCGACCGCCGCGCCGGTGCGGGTCTCCCGGAACGCCTTGAGCTGGTCCGGCGGCACCTCGTATTCGGTGTAGACGTCGAAGAAGTTCGGCGCCACCGAGAAGTTCGGGAAGAAATCCTTGGGATCGCGGTAGATGCCGCCGAACCACATCGCGTAGGTCACGTCGCGGACGCCGGGGATGGTCTTGATCTGTGGCTCCAGCCGCACCGGCAGCGACTGGGTGATGGACAGGCGCGAGGCCACCACCAGGCGGTTGACGCCTTCCACCGAGCCGCCGGCGGTGAACGCCACCCGCACCGAGTCGAGCAGGCCGAACAGCAGGAACGCCACCACCACCGAGAACAGGGTCAGCAGCGTCCGCGTCTTGCTGCGGAACAGCTGTGCCCAGACGAGCGAGAGATACTTCATGGCATCGCGTCCTCTCGGTAGGCCAGCGGGGCGTCGGCCAGCTCGCCCTTGTCGAGGTGGATGGTATGGGAGGCGTACTCGGCGGCCTTGGGGTCGTGGGTGACCATGATGATGGTCTTGCCGTGCTCGCGGTTGAGCTGCTGCAGCAGCTTGAGGATCTCCTCGGCGTTGTGGCGGTCGAGGTCGCCGGTGGGCTCGTCGCAGATCAGGAAGGTGGGGTCGGAGACGATCGCGCGGGCGATGGCCACGCGCTGCTGCTGGCCGCCGGACAGCTCGTTGGGCTTGTGGGTGCGGCGTTCGGCCAGGCCGACCAGGGTCAGCGCGATCTCGGCGTTGCGCTTGCGCTGGGCGGCGCCGAGGTTGGTCAGCAGCAGCGGCAGCTCGACGTTCTTCTGCGCGTTGAGCATCGGCATCAGGTTGTAGAACTGGAACACGAAGCCGACGTGGTGGCTGCGCCAGGTGGCGAGCTGGCCGCCGCTCATGCGGTCGATGCGCTCGCCCTCGATCTCGATCTCGCCGCCGCTGGGGGTGTCCAGGCCGCCGATCAGGTTGAGCAGGGTGGTCTTGCCGGAACCGGACGGTCCCATCAGCGCGACGAAATCGCCGCGTTCGATCTCCAGGTCGATGCCGTGCAGCACCTGTACCTTCTCGGGGCCGCGCTGGTAGGTTTTGGTGACGTTGCGCAGGGTGACGAGGGCGGACATGGCGGGTTCCTCAGCGGTGGTGGAGCGGGGCGGGTGTCTTTTGCGGTAGTGGCGTTGCTGGTGCTGCGATTGCTGTGCTGTCGTAGGAGCGACTTCAGTCGCGATGGGGCTTTACCGGGTTTCCTGACGGGCTTCCTGTGGATGGACTTCAGTGCGCGCCGCAGGGGGAAGTACAAGCCCGATGCTTGCTGCGCCGCCGCGCGGGGCGATGCTATCGCTGAGGGCTGTTTTGCTTTTCTGTGGGAGGGACTTCAGTCCCGACGGGCTTTAACTGGTGCTTCAACAGCCAAGATCAAAAGCTTTCGCCCCCCTTTCGGGGCGCGAGTTACTTTCTTTGCTCGTGCAAAGAAAAGTAACCCAAAGAAGCGCTTTACAGCCGCCGAAGGCTGATCAAGCACGCCCTGTCCTCGCGCCTCCGCGCTGCGC
>DNXT01000034.1 GCA_003505795.1 Lysobacteraceae bacterium
TGAGCTGGCTGCCCGACAGCACGCCGTCGCTGCCGGCGACCCGGCCCGGGGTGGCGTTGACCACCGGCCCGGTCATGCGCTCCACGGTGGTGCCGGCGCCGGCCTGCACGCCCGTACCGGCCGTGCTGCCGGAACCCATCGCCGCGTAGTCGTCGTCGGACAGCTCCGACAGGCCGAGCATCTGCCCGACTTCACGCCGGGGCGAGGGATCGGCGATCAGGGCGACCCCGGGCGGGGCGGGGCGATAGGCCGGACGGGCGGACACGTCGCGCAGCAGGACGATCTCGCCCGGCTGCCGGGTCACGCCCTGGCGGGCGCCGGAAGCCTGCGCGGCCAGCGGTACCGCGATCAGCACCACCAGCAGCAACCGCTGCAACCGCCTGTTGTCCGAACCGTCCATCGCCTGCTCCCTCGCTGCGTGCGCAGAGGTAGGAGCAGCAACCGTGCCAAGCTTAAATTCGATTAAAAATCAATAAGTTGGATAATATCCACCGGCAAAGAAGCAGGCCCGGCTGTAACATCGCCGATACTGCGGCACCACGGAGAAACGCCGCCGCCGGGCGCAAAGCCCGCGACACCTGGCCTTTGCGCCGCTGTAACAGGCCTGATGCAACCGCCGGTACAGCTGTTACACGGGGCGCACGCGCTCAGCCGCGCGCAACCGCGGCGCCGAGCACGCGCGCCATCGCCACCGAGGCCGGCGCGGTCTCGGCGAACCCGAACTGCGCGTACAGGTGGCGCGCATCGCCATCGGCCACCAGCGACACGTAGGCGCCGTCGGCGGCGTTGGCCTGCAGCCACTCGACCAGCGCGGCCACGATCCGCTTGCCGAGGCCGCGCCGCTGGTGCGCCGGTTCGAGCGCGATGTCGACCACCTGGTAGAAGCAGCCGCCGTCGCCGATCACCCGGCCCATGCCGACCGTGCGCCCGCGATGACGCACGCAGACCGCGAAGCAGCTGTTGGGCAGGCCGCGCCGGGCCGCGGCCGCGCTCTTGGGCGACAGCCCGGCCACCACGCGCAGGCGCAGGTAGTCCTCGACCGCCGGGATCGCAGCCTCGACCCGGTACCCGTCGAGCGGGCTCATCGCAGCTGGCCGGAACCGTCGACCGATGGCTCCTCGATGCCCACGTTGGTCGGGGCGGCCTGGTAGACCTGCCGGTCGAGCAGCCCGGTCTCCTTGGCCACCAGCACCGGCACCAGCATCTGTCCGGTGACGTTGGTCATGGTCCGCATCATGTCCAGGATGCGGTCGATCGCGTACAGGTAGCCGATCACTTCCAGCGGCAGATTGGCCGCGCTCAGCACCACCGTGGCCATCACCACCGCGGTGCCGGGCACGCCGGCGGTGCCGAAGCTGCCCAGCACCGAGGCGATCAGCACCACGAAATACTGGTCGGCGGTCAGCGGCACGCCGGTGTACTGGGCGATGAACACCGCGCACAGCGCCGGGTAGATCGCGCCGCAGCCGTCCATCTTGATGCTGGCGCCGAGCGGCACCGCGAACGCGGCGTAGTCCTTGTTGACGCCGAGGTTGTGGGTGATCGAGCGCATCGCCACCGGCATCGCCGCGAAGCTGGACGAGCTGACGAACGCCACCTGCATGCCCGGCGCGGCGCCGCGCAGGAACTTCCACGGGTTGAGCCCGTGCACCAGCAGCAGCGAGCCGTACACGAACACGATGTGGATCGCGCAGGCGAGGTACAGCGCCATCACAAAGTTGCCCAGCGGCAGCAGCTTCTCGAAGCCGTAGGCGCCGACCAGGCCGGCGATCAGGCCGAAGGTGCCGATCGGGGTCACCTCCAGCACGAAGCGGGTGACCTGGATCATGATCTCGCTCATCTGCCCGGTCAGCTTGCGCGCCTCGGCCACGCGCTCGCCGAGCTTGACCATGGCGAAGCCCAGCAGCGCGGCGAAGAAGATCACCGGCAGGATCGAGCCGCGGCCGGCCGCCAGCACCGTCTCGCCGGCGGCGTTGGTGCGGGTGCCGATGCCGGTCAGGGCGTAGAACGGATTGGCCGGCACCACGTCCAGCAGCACCTTGACCGGGCTCGGCACGTCGCGCGGCTTCCAGGCCGAATCCACGCTCAGGCCGAGATGCCCGGCGCCGGGCTGCATGATCGTGCCCACCGCCAGGCCCACGCACACCGCCAGCGCGGCGGTGACGACGAACCACAGGAAGGTGCGCCCGCCGAGCGCGGCCACCGACTTCTGCCCGTGCAGCGCCGAGATCGCGTTGATCACCGCGAAGAACACCAGCGGCACCGCGATCATCTTGATCAGGGTGACGTACAGGTCGCCCAGCGGGCCGAACCAGGTTTCCGCTGCCGGCCCCAGCAGCCAGCCGGCCAGCGCGCCCAGCACGAAGCCGCCCGCCACCCGTTGCCAGAAGGGAATGCGCAGCCAGGCCGAGACCAGTTTCATGTCGTCAGATCGTCCGTGGGGGGATGGCGCACCTTATCGCAAGCCACCCGGGCAGGCGACGCCACGACTGGAACACCGGCGTGTCATTAGCATGACTTGGCGATGCATTCATAATGCGGGCCGTCCCAGCCAGCGAGAAAGTCCGTCCCCATGCCACGCCATACGCCCGCCCTCGCCCTCCTGTCCAGCCTGCTGCTGGCCGCCTGCGCCAGCACTCCCGCGGGTGCACCGCGCGCCGCGGCCGGCGCCGTCGACGTCGACGTGCCCGCCGTCGGCCATCCGCAGGGCGAGACGCCGCAGTGGTGGTATCGCAGCGGCGCGGCGAAGGCCGCCGCCAATGGCGCGATGGCCGGCCAGGCCAGGAACGTGATCCTGTTCCTCGGCGACGGCATGAGCCTGACCACGGTCGCCGCAGCGCGCATCCTCGAGGGCCAGCGCAAGGGCCACCCCGGCGAGGAGAACCTGCTGAGCTGGGAGCAGTTCCCGGCGACCGCTTTCAGCAAGACCTACAACACCGATGCGCAGACCCCGGACTCGGCCGGCACCATGACCGCGATCAGCACCGGCGTGAAGACCCACATGGGCGCGATCGGCGTCAGCGCCGGCGACCGCAACGACTGCGCCGACAGCCGCGGCAAGGGCCTGCTGAGCTGGCTGGCGCTGGCCGACAGCGCCGGCATGGCCACCGGCATCGTCACCACCACCCGGCTCACCCACGCCACGCCGGCGGCGACCTACGCGCACTCGCCCGACCGCAACTGGGAAGGCGACGCCGACCTGCCGGAGGCCGCCCGCGACGCCGGCTGCCAGGACATCGCCCAGCAGTTGCTGTCGGCCTCGCGCTACGGCCGCGGCCCGCAGGTGGTGCTGGGCGGCGGCCGCGCGCAGTTCATGAGCGTGGAAGAACGCGACCCCGAGTACGACGACAAGGTCGGCCTGCGCCTGGACGGGCGCGACCTGGTCGGCGAGTGGAAGCAGGCGCATCCGCAGGGCGCCTACGTGTGGAACGAACAGCAGCTCCAGGCGGCGGCCGGCGCACCGGCGCTGCTGGGCCTGTTCGAGCCCGACCACATGCAGTTCGACCACGATCGCGATCGCGGTGCCGGCGGCGAGCCCAGCCTGGCGGAAATGACCCGCACCGCGATCCAGAACCTGTCGCGCGATCCCAACGGCTTCGTGCTGATGGTCGAAGGCGGCCGCATCGACCACGCCAACCATGCCGGCAACGCCTTCCGCGCGCTCGACGAGACCGTGGCCCTGTCCGAGGCGGTGCGTACCGCGCTGCAGACCGCGCCCAAGGACACGCTGATCGTCGTCACCGCCGATCATTCGCACACCCTCAACTTCGTCGGCTACCCGGTGCGCGGCAACCCGATCCTGGGCAAGGTCCGCGGCACCGGCGGCGAGGAAGGCGACCGCACCCAGCTGGCGCTCGACCTCGCCGGCCAGCCCTACACCACGCTCAGCTACGCCAACGGCCCCGGCCACACCGGCGCCAGCAACACGCAGCCGGCCGGCCCCAAGAAGTTCCCGCACGACCCGGCCGGCAGCGAACCGGCCAAGGGCCGCCCGGACCTGAGGCAGGTCGACACCGAGGCCCCGGACTACCTGCAGGAAGCGCTGGTGCCGATGAAGTCCGAGTCGCACGGCGGCGAGGACGTGGGCATCTGGGCCACCGGTCCCGGCAGCGGCGCCTTCCGCGGAACGCTGGAACAGAACGTGATCTACCACGTGATCGTGCAGGCCACCCCGAAGCTGCGCCAGCGCCTGTGCGCGGCCGCCACCTGCGACGCCGCCGGCGTGCCGGTGGAGCTGCCCAGGCCGCAGGCGTTCGAGCGCGCAGCCGCGGCAGATCGGAAGAGCGTCGTGTAGGGA
>DNXT01000324.1:0-300 GCA_003505795.1 Lysobacteraceae bacterium
GCCGTGCGCCTGTTCCACCGCAGCACCCGCAGCGTGGCGCTGACCGAGGCCGGCCAGCGCTACGTGCAACGCATCGCCCCGGCGGTGGCCGCCATCCACGGCGCCGGCGAAGAGATCCACAGCGCGCCCGATGCGCCGGCCGGCACCTTGCGCATCAATACCGCCCCCGAGACCCCGGCGATGCTGATGCCGGTAGTGCGGGCGTTCCTGCAGCGCTATCCGCAGATGCGCCTGGATATCTGCACCGAGTCGCGCATGATCGACATCGTCGCCGACGGTTTCGATGCCGGCATCCGCCTG
>DNXT01000324.1:514-18914 GCA_003505795.1 Lysobacteraceae bacterium
TCGATGCCGGCATCCGCCTGGCCGAATCGGTGCCGCAGGACATGGTCGCCGTGCCGATCGGTGCCGACCTGCGCCTGGTGGTGGTGGCCTCTCCCGAGTACCTCGCCGCGCGCGGCACGCCGCTGCGAGCGGAGCAACTCGAACACCACGACACGATCCGCTTGCGCCTGTCGCACGGCGGCCTCTATCGCTGGGAACTGGAACAGGACGGCCACGTCATCGAGATGGACCCGCCCGGACGCCTGGTATTGACCGAGATGCGCGGGGTCATCGCCGCCGCGCGCGCCGGCCTGGGACTGGCGTTCCTGTCCGAATGGCATATCGCCCGGGACCTGGCCGACGGCAGGCTGGTACGGGTACTGGAACACTGCTGCCCGCCGTTTCCCGGGCTGCGCCTGTACTACCCCGGCCACCGCCACGTGCCGGCGGGGCTGCAGGCGTTGGTGCAGGTGATCCGCGAGCACAACGACGCGGTACAGGCTGCGCGCGCCGGCGGGCCGGTGACGCCATCCGGTGCCGCGGTTGCATGCTAGATTCGCCTCCCCGCCCCACTCTCCCGGCCGCCGTGCACCACCAAGTCGACTGCAGCGAAGAACGCCACGCCGAGCCGATCCTGGCGATCTTCAACGACGCCATCGCCCACTCGACCGCGCTGTACGACTACGTGCCGCGGCCGCGCAGCGCGATGGCTGCCTGGTTCGCCGACAAGCAGGTCCATGGGCATCCGGTGATCGGCCTGGAGGACGAGGGCGGCGAGCTGCTCGGTTTCGCCACCTACGGGCCGTTCCGGCCGCGCCCGGCGAACAAGTACACGATGGAACATTCGGTGTACGTGGCCCCGGCGCACCGCGGCAAGGGCCTGGGCCGGACCCTGCTGGAGCTGATCGTGGACGAGGCGCAACGCCGCGACATCCATACCCTGGTCGGCGGCATCGACCTGGGCA
Source organism: Lysobacteraceae bacterium (assembly GCA_003505795.1). Taxonomy (GTDB): domain Bacteria; phylum Pseudomonadota; class Gammaproteobacteria; order Xanthomonadales; family Xanthomonadaceae; genus UBA8801. The sequence continues at coordinate 1,459 of DNXT01000324.1, forward strand.
ACGCCGCCAGCATCGCCCTGCACGAATCGCTGGGTTTCGAACGCGCCGGGGTGATCCGCCATGCCGGCTTCAAGTTCGGCCGCTGGCTCGACCTGGCGTTCTACCAGCGCCTGTTCGAGGTGCCGCGGCATCCGGTCGACGGCTGAGCGCATGCCGCCGATGCGGCCGGGCGGCACTTGCCGGGACCGCCCTCAGCCGCCGGCGATCGGCGCGAAGCGCGGCCGCGGCACGCCCTCGACCAGCACGTCCTCGACGAACATCGCATACGGCCGCACCCACATTGCGCGATCGCCGTACAGCGGCCGGTACAGCACCAGCGGCTCCAGCGTCTCGCTGCTGCGCACCACGCCGAGCACCTCGTACTCGCCGCCCTTGAAGTGGCGGTAGCGTCCGGGTGCGATTTCGGGCAGGGGCGGCAACTTGCTCATGGTCGGCTCGCTACTCGGCGGGGCGGCAAGTCTACAACGCGGCCTCCATCGGTTCGCGCAGGCACGTTGCGCCGCCGCGCGTGCGCCGGAACGGCTGACCGGCGACGCGCATTGGGCTAGGCTTGCCGGCCATGTCCTGCGTGTTCCGCCCGTGACCACCGTCCACGCCACCCGCTACGTCACGCCGCTGCGTGAAGGCGGCTCCCTGCCCGCCGTCGTCGAAGCCGACGACGACGGGCTGTACGTCCTGAAGTTCCGCGGCGCCGGCCAGGGCCCGAAGGCGCTGGTGGCCGAGTGGCTCGCCGGCGAGCTGGCGCGTGCGCTCGGCCTGCCGGTGCCGGAAATCGCCTTCGTCGAACTGGACAGCGAGTTCGCGCGCACCGAGCCGGATCCGGAGATCCAGGACCTGATCCGTGCCAGCGAGGGCCTCAACCTGGGCATCGACTACCTGCCCGGCGCGCTCAACTACGATCCGGCGGCGATGCCGGTCGAGCCCGGGCTGGCGTCGCGCATCGTCTGGTTCGACGCCTTCGCCAGCAACGTGGACCGCACCGCGCGCAACCCGAACCTGATGGTCTGGCACCGCAAGCTGTGGCTGATCGACCATGGCGCGGCGCTGTACTTCCACCACGACTGGGAGCACGCCGGCGAGGCCTGCGAGCGTCCGTTCGCGCTGATCCGCGATCACGTGCTGCTGCCGTTCGCCAGCCGCATCGCCGAGGTCGACGCGGCGATGGCCGCGCCGCTGACCGACGCGCTCATCGAAGGCGTGGTGTCGGCGATCCCGGACAGCTGGCTGCAGGGCGAACCGGCCTTCGCCGATGTCGCCATGCATCGCCGGGCCTACATCGACTACCTCAGGTGCCGCCGCGACCGGCGCGCCGCCTTCGTGCAGGAGGCCGTCCGTGCCCACGCTGCACACGTATGACTATGCCGTCATCCGCGTGGTGCCGCGGGTGGAGCGCGAGGAGTTCATCAACGTCGGGGTGATCGTGTCCTGTCCCGGCGCACGCCACCTGCAGGCGGCCATCGAGATCGACGAGGCGCGCCTGCGGGCGTTCGCTCCCACCCTGGACCTGCAGGCGCTGCAACCCTGGCTGGATGCGATCGTGGCGATCTGCCGCGGCGATGCCGCGGCCGGCCCGATCGCGCAGCTGCCGCCGCGGGCGCGCTTCCATTTCCTCACCGCGCGGCGCAGCGCGGTGGTGCAGGTGTCGCCCACCCACGTGGGCCGCACCGCGCAGCCTGAGCGGATCGTCGAGCACCTGCTGCAACGCATGGTGCGGGTGCCGCGCTGAAGGCCTGCCGGGAGCGGACCGGTCGACGGTTGAGCATCGACGTCCTCGCGGGCACGGAGAGGCAGCTTATCGCGGCGCAATCCAAGGCCCGCTCCCCAGGCCGGTGGACATCACCACAGCTTCTTCGTCAGTTCCTCCGCACCCTTGCGGATCCCGGCCTTGGCCGCATCCAGCGAGCCCAGGCTGGCCTTGAAGTTCATCGCATTGGGGTACTGCTTTTCCACGTACGCGGCGAGCAGCTCGTCGGTGTGCGCGTCCAGGATCTCGACCGAGTAGCTGACCGAGCCGATGAATGCGCCTTCGCGGCCGCGCGCGGCCTGCACCGCGTTGTACGGGCCGCCGGCCAGGTCCACCTTCATCACCGTGCCGATCACCTTCGTGGTGGGCTTGGCCCCGGTCAGCGTCAGCCGCACCCGCAACGTCTCCGGTCCGGGTTCGGGGGAAAACCAGTAGCGGTGCGCGAGCGCCTCGCGGAATTGCTCGCTCATGTAGCCGGCCAGCATCTTCTTGTCGTGCTCGGAGATCTTCTCGAACTGACTGTCGGATCCGGCGTACACCCTCACCGGATCGAGCATCACCCGGGAGTAGCGCTTCCAGTCCACCTGGCGCGCCTGGTAGGCGTACGGCATGCGATCGCCACGGCTTTCGTCGTTCGGGCGCAGGTAGCGCGAGGATTCGATGCCGGCGTACGGCACCGGCCGCGTGCTGGCACAACCGCCCGAAAACAGGACCAGGCCGGTGATCGTGAGGCCGGCCAGACTCTTGCGCAGATACATGGGATTCTCCAGGGAACAAGGTTTCAAAAAAAGCATGCGGGGAAGCCGGCCCGGCCTAGGACACCAGCCACGGCACGAAGAACAGCGAGCTGATCAGCAAGAGCGCAGCGGCCGCCAATGCGACCACCAGGGCGTCGACGACCCATCTGAACGGCCGGCGTGTACGCCGCCGCCGGGTGCGTATGTCAGGAAGCTCGCACCACACGTCGCGATTGCGGATTGCAGACGACCGCCAGATTTCCCGGGGCGGTGCTCGCCGGTGGTTCATGCCAACCTCCTGCACGATGGGGGAGATCTCGGGCGGTCCGCTGGCGAGCAGCGGCTCGAAGGCCCCGAGCTGTGCGGTCGATCCTAGGAGGCGGTTCTTAGCAATTCATTAGACCTGCGCCATGGCAGGCCGGTGCCGCGATCAGGTGTCGGCAAGTTCGGGATCGGCGGGGAACAGCACACGGACGCGGAACCCCACGCCGTCCATGCCGGTGCCGGTCTCGATCCTGGCGTCGTGCAGTCTGGCGATCCCCTCCACCAGCGCGAGGCCGATCCCGCTGCCGCGCGCCTCGCTGCCGGCCAGCCGGTAGAAACGCTTGAAGACCGCATCGCGTTCCTCGGGCGGGACGCCCGGGCCGTCGTCGCCCACCTCGATGAACGGATGGATGCCGAGCCCGCGGCAGTCGTAGCCGCAGCGCACCTCGACCACGCCGTTCTCGCGACCGTGCCGGATCGCGTTGTCCACCAGGTTGCGGGTCAGGATGCCGATCGCATCCAGGTCGCATTCCACCCGGCACTGCGCGCCCCTCAGGCGCAACTCGACGCCCTTCGCCGCCGCCTCCACGCTGAACTCGCCGAGCACGTGGCGCGCCAGCGCGTCGATCTCCACGCGGCCATAGCCTGCCGGATTCAGTCCCGCGTCCAGGCGCGCATGATCGAGCAACTGCTCGGCCAGGCGGTTGCTGCGGCGGGCCACCTCGAGCAACCGTGCCAGCGCCCTGTCCTTCTCCTCCAGCGTGCGCGCGCCGCGCGCGACTTCGGCATAAGCGTGCAACGCCGACAGCGGCGTGCGCAGCTCGTGCGCAGCATCGGCGATGAACTGCCGCTCGCCCTGCACCGCCTTATCGACCCGGACCAGCAGCGCGTTGAACGAGACGATCAGCGGCCTCACCTCGTCGGGCACCTGCTCCACCGGAAGCGGCGTCGCATCGAACACCTTGCGCCGGGCGATGTCCGAGGACAGGCTGCGCAGCGGCCGCAGCGAGACACGCACCGCGCCCCACATCAACAGGCCGACGATCAGCAACTGGCCGGTATTGAGCGCCAGCGCGACCAACCCGTTCTTGAAGTCGCCGCCGCCCTGCCCGGACCCTGCAACGGCAAGCATCCTGTCCGGCACCACATGCAGCAGCAGATCGCCCACGCTCTCCAGCTGCCGGTCCCAGAAGCTTTCCCTTCCATGGGTCAGGCTGGCCGTCATCATCGACAGGGTCACGCCCCACACCACGATCAGGATGACGCCGAAGGGAACCATCATCCGCCACTGCAAGGACTTCACGACGACGCTTCTCCTGCCATGTAGCCATGCCCGTGCACGGTGGTGATCACGCCGTCGCCCAGCTTGCGGCGCAGCTGGTGCACGAACACGGCGATCGAGTTGCTGCCCACGTCCGACCGGCCGCCATAGACGAGCTCTTCCAGGCAGTCGCGCGTGACGATCCTGCCGCTGCGCTCCAGCAGCGCCAGCAGCAGGCGATATTCGTGCGCGCTCAGCGGCACCCATTCCCCGTCGCGGGTCACCCGCCGGCTGGACGGGTCCAGCGCCACATCGCCGTGCCGCAGCACCGACACCACGCGGCCCTCGCTGCGCCGCGTCACCGCCCTTATCCTGGCCATCAGCTCGTCGAACTGGAACGGCTTGACCAGGTAGTCGTCGGCCCCGACATCCAGGCCGCGAATACGTTCGCTGAGCTGGCCGCGCGCGGTCAGCACGATCACCGGCGTGACGTCGTAGCGCTCGCGCAGGAACCGGATCACCGCCAGTCCCGACTCGCCGGGCAGGCCGATGTCGAGCAGCACGGCGGAATATGCATGGGCGACCAGCGCCGCCTTGGCCGCGCCGGCGCTGGCGACGTGGTCGATATCCCAGCCATGCTGGCGCATCCCGTCGCAGATGGCCTGCGCGAGCATCGCATCGTCTTCCACCAGAAGCAGGTGCACGTCTTCTCCAATCCCAGGGCCCGGGCGCGGTCGCGCGAGCGTGACGCCAAGATATTAGGAATTGATGAGCGCGCGCATCACCTGCACGATCGGGTCCGGATCCGTATCGAACGGCGCGGCCCGCGGTGAGGCGGCCGGGAGTTCCCGGCCGCATTTCGCTCTCTGTGCCGGGATGCGCCTCAGCGCGCCGGCAAGGCGTAGGCGATCACGTAGTCGCCGGCAGGCGTCTCCATGAAGTGGTGGCCGGCGGCGACGATCACCAGGTACTCGCGGCCGCCGATCTCGTAGACCATCGGATTGGCCTGGCCGCCGGCGGGCAGCTTGGCGGTCCACAGCGTCTTGCCGCTTTCCAGGTCGATCGCGCGGATCAGGTCGTCGGTGGCCGCGGCGATGAACACCAGGCCGCTGGCGGTGACCACCGAGCCGCCGTTGTTGGGCGTGCCGATCTCGATCGGCAGGCCGGAGCGGATGCCGAACGGGCCGTTGTTGCGCGCCTGGCCGAGCGGGCGGTCCCACAGGGTCTTGCCGGTCTTCAGGTCGATGGCGCGGATCCCGCCATAGGGCGGCTGCTTGCACAGCAGCTTGGTGAACGGCAGGCGCCATCCGGCGTTGACGTTGACCGCGTACGGGGTGCCGACCTGCGGATCGCCCGCGCCTTCGGCGCCGCCCATGTCCCCGCGCACGTCATCGCGCGGCGCCCAGCCCAGCTTGTCGGCCTTCGCGCGCGGCACCAGGATGTTGTAGTTCGGCATGTCGTTGTAGTTGGCGACGATCACCCCGCGGGTAGGATCCACCGCCACGCTGCCCCAGTCCGAGCCGCCGTTGTAGCCGGGATACTCGATCGAGTGGCGGTCGGCCTCGGGCGGCGTGTAGAAGCCCTTGTAGCTGGCCTTGCGGAACTGGATCCGGCACACCAGCTGGTCGATCGGGGTGACGCCCCACATGTCGCGCTCGGTCAGGTCGGGCTTGCGCAGGGTGTGGTACAGCGAGAACAGCTGGGTCGGCGAGCGCCGCTCCGGCTCGACGCCGCCGCCTGGCACCTTGCGCTCCTCGGCGCCGGTCAGCAGCTTGCCGGTACGGCGGTCGAGCACGTACATGTCGCCCTGCTTGCTGGGTACCAGCAGCGCCGGCACGACGCCGCCGGCGGTCGGGAAATCGACCAGGCTGGCCTGCGAGCCGAAGTCGTAGTCCCACACGTCGCTGCGCACCGCCTGGAAGTGCCAGGCCGGCTTGCCGGTGGTCACGTCCAGCGCCACGATCGAGGTCGCATAGCGGTCCTCCAGCGGCGTGCGCAGCCCGCTCCAATAGTCCGCCGCGGAGTTGCCCATCGGCAGGTACACCAATCCCAGTGCGTTGTCGCCGGTGGCGGTGGTCCACATGTTCGGCGTGCCGCGCGCGTAGGTCTCGCCTTCGGGCGGCAGCCCGCTGCGATCGGGATTGAGCATGTCCCAGGCCCAGCGCAGCTCGCCGGTGACCGCGTCGTAGCCCTGGATCACGCCCGAAGGCGCATAGCGGCGCTGCCCGTCCAGTACCTGGTGGCCGGTCACCACCACGCCGCGCACGATCGCCGGCGGCGAGGTGATCGACACGTAGCCCGGTGGCGTGTCGCCCATGCCCACGGTGATGTCGACCTGGCCGTTGTCGCCGAAGTCCTGGCACGGCCTGCCGGTCGCCGCATCGACCGCGATCAGGCGCGCATCCAGCGTGCCCTCGATGATGCGCTTGCGGCAGGCCTGGCCGTCGGTTCCGGCCATCGCTGCCGGCGGAACCTGCGGCGACGGCGCGCCCGCATTGTCGCCCTGCGCCGCTGCCGCGTTCGTCACCGCGGCGGCCGCGGCGTCGCTGCCGCCCTGCGGCACTTCGTAGTACGTCACCCCGCGGCAGGCCGCGGTGTACGGGATCGACTTGTCGGCGACCTTGGGGTCGAAGCGCCAGCGCTGCTTGCCGGTGGCCGCATCGAGCGCGATCAGCTGGTTGCGCGCGGTGCACAGGTACAGGCTGTCGCCGACCTTGAGCGGGGTGGTTTCCGCGCCCCAGCGCTTGTCCGGCAGGTCGCCGGTACGGAATTCCCAGGCCTGCTCCAGCTGGCCGACGTTGCCGGGCGTGATCTGCCCAAGCGGGCTGAAGCGCTCGGCGGCATTGCTGCGGCCGTAGGCGGTCCAGTCGGCATCGGCCGGCTGGTCCGAGGGCTGCACGAACGACGGCGCGGACGGCGGCGGCACGGCCGCACGCGGCTGTACCGGCGGGAATGCGCCCTGCAGCGGCGTCACTCCGTGCGGCACGAATGCCAGCGCGAACGCGACCACGAACACCAGCGCCAGCGCACCGGCGAACAGCCGCGACACCCCGCGCGAGACCGGCCGTTCCAGCTTCGGCAGCAGCAGCGCCAGCACCAGGCCCAGCACCGTGACCAGGCCCAGGCGCGGCACCCAGCGCCAGTAGTTCGCCCCGGATTCCCACCAGGTCCACAGCAGCGTGCCGACGAACACCAGCGCGAACCAGCCTGCGCCGGAATTGCGGCCACGCACGAGCTGGACGCCGGAGACCGCCAGGCCGATGCCGGCGAGCAGGTAGTACCAGGAGCCGCCGAGCGCGGCGAGCCAGCCGCCACCGGCGAGCAGCACCAGGCCCAGCAACAGGGTCACGGCGCCAAGCAGCACCAGCGCCCAATGCCCGGTGCGGCGGGGACGAAACGTTGCGGTCATCAATCTATCCTCTTGCGATGCGATACGCCGGCGGCGCCCAGGGCACGGCGGCACCCTCCCGGCCTGGTTCCGTGCCACCGACGGGTGGGCAAGCGGATGCGTGGGTCGCATGCGGAGGGCCCGGACCGATCAACTGCAGCCGGAACCGCGGCATAGCGTCGCAGCGGCGATGTGAAGTGCATGCGTTCTTTGCGGACATATTGCAGGCGCTTGCACGCAAACGGGCGCGTGCGAGGCGATGCTTCCGCGCAGGGCCGTGTTCCGCGCGAGGGACTTCAGTCCCGACGCTTTTCGCGGCTCGACCAGCGCCAAGTGTCGGCACCCAAGGCCGCTCTCCCATCGGGGCGAGAAGGCACGGCTTGCGCGCCACCGGCGCGCAAGCCATACGCCGTCACCCCGAAGGGAGAAGCGACTGCCGACCGCCGTCCGATGTTCCCAATGCGAACGCGACCAAGGAAAACGCCGGCTTGCGCCGGCGTTCCCGATACATCGGCTGGCGCGGAGACCTATGCCTCCGGCGACGGGGCTTCCGCTTCCGTGCCGGCGTCGGCGCCTTCCTCGAGCACGTCGTCGGCCTCCTCCAGCGAGCCGTCCAGGCGTTCGACCGCCTGCAGCTTCTCGCCCTTGGACAGGCGGATCAGGGTCACGCCCTGGGTGTTGCGGCCGACCCGCGAGATTTCCGAGCCGCGGGTACGCACCAGGGTGCCGCCGTCGGAGATCAGCAGCACCTCGTCCTTGCCGCCCAGCAGCACGGCGCCGACCAGCTTGCCGTTGCGCTCGGTGGTCTGGATGCCGATCACGCCCTGGGTGCCGCGCCCCTTGCGCGGGTACTCGGCCAGCGGGGTGCGCTTGCCGTAGCCGTTCTCGGTGGCGGTGAGGATGTAGGCGACGTCGTTGCCCTCGGCAACCGCCTCCACCAGCTCGCCCCCGACCGCGCTCTCGAGCGTCTCGTCGACGTTCTCGTCCTCGCTCTCGTCCTCGCCGCCGCCGGCGGACTCGGCGACGATCAGGCTGACCACCTCCTCGCCCTTGGCCAGCCTGATGCCGCGCACGCCGGTGGCGGTACGGCCCATCGAGCGCACCCGGTCCTCGCCGAAGCGCACGGTCTTGCCGTTGGAGGCGAACAGCAGCACGTCGCGCTCGCCGTCGGTCAGCGCCACGCCGACCAGGGCGTCGCCCTCGTCGAGGCTGATCGCGATCTTGCCGCGCGCCAGGCGGAACGCGAACTCGCTCAGCGGGGTCTTCTTGACCGTGCCGTTGCGGGTGGCGAAGAACACGTACTGGCCTTCGGCGTACTCGCGCACCGGCAGCACCGCCTGCACGCGCTCGCCGGCTTCCAGCGGGATCCAGTTGATGATCGGGCGCCCGCGCGCGTTGGAGCCGGCCTCCGGCAACTGGTGCACCGGCAGCCAGAACACCTTGCCGCTGCTGGTGAAGGTCAGCAGCGTGTCGTGGGTGTTGACCAGCCACAGCTGGTCGATGAAATCCTCTTCCTTGGTCGCCGCCGCGCTGCGGCCGCGGCCGCCGCGCTTCTGCGCGCGGTACGCCGACACCGGCTGGCGCTTGGCGTAGCCGGCGTGCGACAGGGTGACCACCACGTCCTCCGGCGCGATCAGGTCGAGGATGTCGAGGTCTTCCTCGCTGTGGCGGATCTCGGTACGGCGCGCGTCGCCGTACTCCTCGCGCACGTTGTTGAGCTCGTCGCGGATCACCTGCAGCAGCACGTCCGGGTTCTCCAGGATGCGGATCAGCCCGGCGATCACCTCCAGCAGCTGCTTGTATTCCTCGGTGAGCTTGTCCTGCTCCAGGCCGGTCAGGCGGTGCAGGCGCATCTCCAGGATCTGCTGCGCCTGGACCTCGGTCAGCTGGTAGAAGCCGTCGACCAGGCCGACGCCCTTGGGCAGGTCCTCCGGCTTGGAGGCCTCGGCGCCGGCGGCGCCGAGCAGCGCCCCGACCAGGCCCGGCACCCAGGTCCGGGCCAGCATGCGCTCCTTGGCCTCCTGCGGGTTGGCCGAGGTCTTGATCAGTTCGATCATCTCGTCGATGTTGGCGAGCGCGACCGTCAGGCCTTCCAGGATGTGGGCGCGGGCGCGCGCCTTGCGCAGCTCGAAGATGGTGCGGCGGGTGACCACCTCGCGGCGGTGGCGGATGAACGCCTCCAGCATCTGCTTGAGGTTCATCAGCTGCGGGCGGCCGTCGACCAGCGCCACCATGTTGATGCCGAACACCGACTCCATCTGGGTCTGCTGGTACAGGTTGTTCAGCACGACCTCGGCCGACTCGCCGCGCTTGACCTCGATGTAGATGCGCATGCCGTCCTTGTCGGACTCGTCGCGCAGCTCGGAGATGCCGTCGATCTTCTTTTCCTTGACCAGCTCGGCGATCTTCTCGATCAGACGCGCCTTGTTGACCTGGTACGGGATCTCGGTGACGACGATCGCCTCGCGGCCGTTGTCGGCCACCTCGATCCCGGCCTTGGCGCGGATCCGCACGCGGCCGCGGCCGGTGCGGTAGCCGGCGACGATGCCGGCGGTGCCGTTGATGATGCCGGCGGTGGGGAAATCCGGGCCCGGGATGTATTCCATCAGGCCGTCGACGTCCAGCTCCGGGTTGTCGATCAGCGCGATGCAGGCGTTGATCGCCTCGGTCAGGTTGTGCGGCGGGATGTTGGTCGCCATGCCGACGGCAATGCCGGCCGAGCCGTTGACCAGCAGGCTGGGGAACCGGGTCGGCATGACCGTCGGCTCCATTTCCTTCTCGTCGTAGTTGGGCTGGAAATCGACGGTTTCCTTGTCGATGTCGGCCATCAGCTCGTGCGCCAGCCGCGACATGCGCGACTCGGTGTAGCGCATCGCCGCGGCGGAGTCGCCGTCGACCGAGCCGAAGTTGCCCTGGCCGTCGACCAGCATGTAGCGCAGCGAGAACGGCTGCGCCATGCGCACCAGCGTGTCGTAGACCGACTGGTCGCCGTGCGGGTGGTACTTGCCGATGACGTCGCCGACGATGCGCGCCGACTTGAAGTAGGCCTTGTTGCTGTGCGCGCCCAGCTCGTTCATCGCGTACAGGACGCGGCGATGCACCGGCTTGAGGCCGTCGCGGGCATCCGGGAGCGCGCGCCCCACGATCACGCTCATGGCGTAGTCGAGGTAGCTCTTGCGCATCTCGTCTTCCAGGTTGACCTGGATGATTTCCTTGGCGGTTTCTGCCATTCGGGTTCCGTTCTTCTGGTTTGGCGGCGGTCAGGGCATGCGCCCGGGAACGCGGCCGCTCGCAGGCCGCAGGACCCGGTCGTCCGCCGATCGGATCAAGCCTCGGATTCTATCACGAAGGGCCCTCCCGTGCCGCGCTTTGCCGGCCAGAAACAAGCACTTGCGTCCCCCTTGTCGCGCTCGGAGACAAATCGGCAGGACTGCCGATTTGCACGGCGGAGCCGCCAGAAGGGCGAGGCACATGGGCTGGCCGAATGCAACAGCCCGGCAGGGGCGGATGCGGTCGCCGGCGCAGCGCGCCGCAGCCGGCCCACGACCGCGATGATGCCGAACGCGGCGCCACCCACCGGCCAGGGCAGACCGTTGCGACGCAAGTGCGGACAGTTCATCGCGCCGGCGCGTGGCGACGGGCTCGCCAGCGTTCGCCCACGATTCGCCGCGACGCCCCGCTCCCGGTGGGAGAAGGCCTCAGTCGCCCAGCGCGGCCTGCATCTTCTCGCGATCCGGCTGCTCGTCGATGACGCCGCGCTCGGCGACGATCGCATCGATCAGCCCGGCCGGGATCACGTCGAACGCCGGGTTCCAGGCGGCGACGCCCTCGGCCACGGTGCGCACGCCGCCGACGCCGAACAGCTCGCCGGGGTCATGCTGCTCGATCTGGATCTGCGCGCCGCCGGCAGTGTCCATGTCCACGGTCGAGGACGGCGCCACCACCATGAACTCCACCCCGTGGTGGCGTGCGGCGATCGCCAGCCGGGAGGTGCCGATCTTGTTGGCGGCGTCGCCGTTGGCGCAGATCCGGGCGGTGCCGACGATCACCCACCGCACCAACCCGGACTTCATCAGGTGCGAGGCAGCTGTTCTCCGACAGCTGCTTCACCAGCTGCACGCCGCTGCGGGCGAGCGCGCGATTCGCAGCGCACCTGCCAGGGAAGACCGGCATCGGGCCGATCAGCGGCCATCGACCAGGCAGGCAGCCACAACAGACCCCGCACGCCGACGAACCACTTCATCCCGCGACTCCCCCGATGACTGAACGAACATCACCCCCTCCCCGGGGCATCGCGACCAGATCACCCACAGTTGCCGGCGCGGGGCTTGCCTTGTGCCGGCAACTGTGCATACACTGTATGCACAGTATGTACAGTGGAATCCACATCTCGCAGACGGACGCCCGTCCGATGTACGCCCAGGTCATGGAGCAGATCCGGGCACGCATCGCCGCGGGCGACTGGCCGGCCGGCAAGGAACTGCCGTCGATCCGGGCGCTGGCGGCCGGGCTCAACGTCAGCGTGATCACGATCAAGCGCGCCTACCTGGACCTGGAGTCCGAGGGCGTGATCGTCACCCGCCATGGCAAGGGATCGTTCGTGGCCGAGGGCGGCAACCTGGCCGGCGAGCTGCAGAACCGGAAGCTGGAAGAACACCTGGAGGCCGCGGCGGGAATCGCCCGGCAACTGGGGATGTCCCCCGAAGAACTGGCGGCGCGCCTGCGCCGCGCCCACAGGAAGCTCGAATCGAAATGACCGCGACCAGGCACATCGACGCGACCAGGCACATCGAGATGCGCGGCGTCAGCAAGGCGTTCCGCTTCTTCACCCTCCAGGATCTTACGTTCGACCTCGAACCCGGGCAGGTCATGGGCTTCGTCGGCCCCAACGGCGCCGGCAAGAGCACCACCATCCGCATGGCCATGGGACTGATGGCCGCGGACTCCGGCGAGATCCGCGTACTGGGCTGCCCCATGCCCGAGGCGCAGGCCCGGGCCAAGCGCGACATCGGCTACGTGTCGGCCGACATGCGCCTGCTGCCCAACGCCACCCTGGGCTGGCACATGAAGCTGGTGTCCTCGATCTACCGCGGCTGGGACGCGGACTACGCCGCCACCCTGCTCAGGCGCTTCAACCTGCGCCCCGCGCAGACGGCACGCAGCCTCTCGCATGGCGAGCAGGTCAAGGCCGCCCTGCTGCTGGCGCTGGCGCGCCGCCCGCGCCTGCTGGTCCTCGACGAGCCCGGCAACGGCCTGGACCCAGTGGCGCGCCACGAGCTGCTCACCGAATTCATGGACGTGGTGCGCGACGAGGAGCGCTCCATCCTGTTCTCCTCGCACAACACCGTGGACGTGGAGCGCATCTGCGACCGCATCATCTTCCTGGACCGCGGCCGGATCGTGGACAGCGGCGACACGGCGGAATTCCTGGAGCGCTGGCGCCGGATCGAGGTCCAGCTGCCGGCCGGAGCGGCCCTGCCGGAACTGCCGGACGTCGTGGAACGTGCCGGCGAGGGCCGCTTCCACACCCTGACCACCGACCGCTTCAGCGAACTGCAGCTGGCGCGCCTGGGGCCGGCGGTGCGCAGCGTGCAGCGCATGAGCCTGGAAGAGATCTTCGTCGCCAACGTCATGCGGCACCGGGAGGCACGCGGCCAATGAGCATCGTCGTCCGCAAGCTCGTCCTCAAGGAGCTGTACCTCAACCGCTGGACGATGGCCAGCGCCGCCGCGGGCGCCGCGCTGGCCGCCTTCGTCTGCGCCTTCGGCAGGACCGCCTTCAACGTCGGCGCGCTGGCCTGGATGACCGCGCTCATCGCCTGCGGCGTCATGCTGGCCATCTACGGCGTCATGAACGAGCGCAAGGAACAGTCGCTGCAGTTCGTGCTCAGCCTGCCCATCTCGATCCGCCAGTACGTGTTCGCCAAGACCGTCGGCCTGTTGCTCAGCTACCTGGTGCCCTGGGCGGTGGCCACGGCCTCGGCCGTCGCCCTGGTGCTGCTGTCGCCCGACGTCGGCGACGGGCTCCTGCCCTACGTGGCCCTGCTCTGCGGCTTCCTGCTGGCCAACTTCGCGGTGGTGCTGTGCGGGGCGCTGCACGCGCGCTCCGAGGCGGTCGTCTCCGGGGTGATCATCCTGACCAACATGGCGGTCAGCCTGTTCCTGTTCACCGTCGGCGCCCTGCCCGGGATCCGGGACCACATGTGGGGGCAGGTCCCGGTCTGGAACGGCACGGTCCGCAACGTCCTCCTGGTCGAGCTCGCGGTGCTGGTCGCCGCCGCCGTCCTGCCGCTGCTCACCGCGGCCCGCCGCCGCGACTTCCTCTAGGTACCGGACCCCATGAACGCAAGGCCCATGCACCACGCCGATCCGTCACGCCTGCACGCCCTGGACGCGGTGCGCGGCTTCGCGCTCCTGCTGGGCGTGGCCTTCCATGCCGCGCTGTCGTTCATGCCCGGATGGCCGCCTGGCCTCTGGGCGATGGTCGACGACTCGCCCAGCCCGTTCCTGGGCGACGCGGCGTTCGTCTCGCACGTGTTCCGCATGACCCTGTTCTTCTTCATCGCCGGCTTCTTCGCACGCCTGCTGCGCCAGCGGCTGGGCACCGGTGGCTTCTGCAGGAACCGGCTGCTGCGCATCGCCGTGCCGCTGGTGGCCGGCTGGACCGTGCTGTACCCGCTGATCTCGGCGATCTGGATCGCCGGCGTGACCAAGACCTTCGGCGGCCAGCTGCCGCCGATGCCGGAGATGCCGAAGGTGTTCGGCGCCTTCCCGCTCGCCCACCTGTGGTTCCTGTACCAGCTGCTCCAGCTCTATGCGCTCGCCCTGGTGTTCCGCGCCCTGCTGCTGCGCATCGACCGCGCGGGCAGGCTGCGCGGCGCGGCCGATGCGCTGGCCTCGGGGCTGTTCAGGCTCCCGCTGGCCGCGCCCGTGCTCGCCGTCCCGGTGGCGCTGGCGCTGATGGCGCTGCCGATGTGGCCGTACTGGTCGGGCATTCCCACGCCGGACCAGACCCTGATCCCGCAGCTTGCGCCGACGGTGGGCTACGGCGTGGCCTTCGGCGTCGGCTGGATGGTGCAGCGTTCGCCCGACGCGCTGGCCTCACTCGCCAGGCACTGGCTGCCCCACCTGCTGGTGGGCGCGCTGGCCGCCGCCTGGCTGCTGCTGAGCCTGCGCGCCTCGCCGATGGCGCCGCCGGGGTTCCCGGCCAATCCCTTCGACCTGGCCGACGGCACCACCCTCACCAAGTCCGGTTTCGCCTTCATGCACGGCCTGGCCGCCTGGGGCCTTGCGCTGGGCATCACCGGTGCCGCCCTGCGTTTCCTGCCCGGCTACAGCCCGCTGCGCCGCTACCTCGCCGATGCGTCGTACTGGGTGTACCTGGCGCACCTGCCGGTGGTCGTGGCGCTGCAGGTCTGGGTGGGCCATTGGCCGCTGCCGTGGAGCGTCAAGTACCCGTTCATCCTGGCGGCGAGCTTCGCCGTGCTGTTCGCCAGCTACCACTGGCTGGTGCGCCCGACCGTGCTCGGCCAGTGGCTCAACGGGCGCAGGTATCCGCGCGCCGGGGCCACCCGCGTGCCGCCTGCTCCGGCCGCCGCCCCGGCAGCGACCTGCGACGCCTCTGGCGAAGCGCCGGAGCCGCCGGTGGCCGAGCTGCGCGGCGTCAGCCGCAAGTTCGGCGCGGTCACCGCGCTGGACGGCATCGACATCCAGGTGCGCCGCGGCGAGCTGCTGGCCGTGCTCGGGCCCAACGGCGCCGGCAAGTCCACCGCGATCGCGCTGTGGCTGGGCCTGATCGAGGCCGACGGCGGCGACGTCACCCTGCTGGGCGGCACTCCGCAGGATGTCGCGCGCCGGCAGGGCCTGGGCGCGATGCTGCAGGACGTGGAGCTGCCCAGGGAACTGAGCCCGCGCGAGCTGGTGCGGCTGGCCTCGAGCTACTACGCCGATCCGCTGCCGCCGGAGGAGGCCCTGCGCCGTTCCGGCGCCGCCGCCTTCGCCGGCAAGGCCTACGGCAAGCTCTCCGGCGGGCAGAAGCGGATCACCCAGTTCGCCGTGGCCATCTGCGGGCAGCCGCGCGTGCTGTTCCTCGACGAACCCACGGTGGGACTGGACGTCCAGGCGCGCCAGGCGCTGTGGGCCAGCATCCGCGACCTGCTCGCGTCCGGGTGCTCGATCGTGCTCACCACCCACTACCTGGAGGAGGCCGAGGTCCTGGCCGACCGGGTCGCGGTGATCGCCGGGGGCCGGCTGGTCGCCTCGGGCAGCGTCGACGACATGCGTGCGCTGGTGGCGCGCCGCCGGATCAGCTGCCAATCCCGGCTCTCGGCCGCCGACGTCGGCGGCTGGCCGGGCGTGCTCGACGCGCATTCGGAACACGACCGCCTGCACCTCACCGCCAGCGACGCCGAGGCCGTGGTCCGCCGCCTGCTCGCCGAAGATCCCACCCTGGCCCGGCTGGAGGTACGCCAGGCCGGGCTCAACGAAGCATTCCACGAACTCACGCGGGAGGCCGCATGAACGCCCGGATCCTGGACCACCACGCCGTCGCGCCGGCGCCTTCGCCGCGTCGGGTCATGGCCGCCTACCTGGAGGAATTCCGCTGCGAGGCGTTGCGGCTGCTGCGCAATCCCGGCCTAGCCCTGCCGACCCTGGCCATGCCGGTGGCGCTGTACGCGCTGATCGCGCTGGTGGTCGCCGGCGAGGCCACGGTCAGGGAGCCTGCCACGGCGCTGTTCCTGTTCTCGGCGTTCTCGGTGATGGCGGTGAGCATGCCGGCGCTGTTCGGCATCGGCACCTCGCTGGCGCTGGAACGCGAGATGGGCATGCTGCGGCTCAAACGCGCCCAGCCGGCGCCGACCGGCTCCTGGCTGGTGGCCAAGATCGCCTGCGGGCTGGCCTTCGGCGCGATCGCCTACCTGCCGATCCTCGGCACCGCGCTGGCCGCCGACCGGCTGCCGCTGGAAACCGTGCGCATCGCCGCGATGAGCGCGGCGCTGCTCGCCGGCGCCGTCCCGTTCTGCGCGATGGGACTGATGATCGGCACCCTGTTCCGTGGCGGCGCCGCGCCCGGCTACGCCAACCTCGTCTACCTGCCCGGCTGCTACCTCTCGGGAATGTTCTTCCCGCTGCCGCCGTCCATGCATTGGCAGGTGCCGCTGTGGCCGCAGTTCCACGTCGGCCAGCTGGCCATGCATGCCGGCGGCGTGCAGAAGCTGCAGTTCGAGCCGGTGCTGGCGGCGGCCGGCGGGATGGTCGGGTTCACGGTGCTGTTCAGCGCGGTGGCGATCTGGCGGCTGGCGCGCAAGGGCTGAGGCCGCCAAACCCGGAGCATCCCTGGGCGATGCCCGCCGCCATGCTTCCCGACCAGGCCTCTCCGGGCAGGAGCGCAAGTCACTGGGTCCCCGCCTGCGCGCGGACGGCGGATTCGTGCGACACCTGGGCTTGGGTGACGGAATCGAGCGACACCTGCGCGGGAGGACGGATTTCGCTCGGCCTGCGCGGGAACGACAGCTTGATGCGGCCTGCACGGGGACGACGGGTACGTGCGGCCGGCGGATTCGCACGCTTTCCCGGGCGCGCGCCGTGCTGCCGCGGGAGGACATCGGCTGTCCCTGGGAGCAGTACCGGGCTTCAGCCGCCGAACAGCGCCCGCATCTTCGCCGCGTCCGGGCGCTCGACCACGCCCTTCTCGGTCACGATCGCGTCGATCAGCTCGCCCGGGGTGACGTCGAACACCGGGTTCCAGGCGGCGACGCCCTCGGCCACGGTGCGCACGCCGCCGACGCCGAACAGCTCGCCGGGGTCGCGCTGCTCGATCTCGATCTGCGCGCCGTCGGCGGTATCCATGTCCACGGTCGAGGACGGCGCCACCACCATGAACTTCACCCCGTGGTGGCGTGCGGCGATCGCCAGCTGGTAGGTGCCGATCTTGTTGGCGGTGTCGCCGTTGGCGCAGATCCGGTCGGCACCGACGATCACCCACTGCACCCACCCGGATTTCATCAGATGCGAGGCGGCCGAGTCGGCGATCAGGGTCGCCTCGATGCCGTCCTGCTGCAGC
>DNXT01000324.1:19163-19356 GCA_003505795.1 Lysobacteraceae bacterium
CGATGCCGTCCTGCTGCAGCTCCCACACGGTTAGGCGCGCGCCCTGCAGCCAGGGCCGGGTCTCGCCGGCGAACACGCGGGCGATGCGGCCTTCGGCCATGCCGGCGCGGATCACGCCCAGCGCGGTGCCGAAGCCGGCGGTGGCCAGCGAACCGGTGTTGCAGTGGGTCAGCACGCCGCTGCCGGGCGCGAT
>DNXT01000006.1:0-160 GCA_003505795.1 Lysobacteraceae bacterium
GACGCGCTGCTGCAGGCGCTGGGACTGTGCTTCGCCACGGCCACCCTGGCCCTGGCGGCGGCGCTGGCGCTGCGCGGCGTGTTCCCGGTCCACACCCTGGCGCCCTCGCTGCTGGCGCTGCTGCCGACGCTGCTGGGCATGCTGGCCGGGACCTGGCTGC
>DNXT01000006.1:394-3002 GCA_003505795.1 Lysobacteraceae bacterium
GCTGCCGCTGTTCCGCCGGGTGTTCTTCCTGAGCCTGCTGGGACTGGGCCTGCACATCGGCTGGCAGGCGCTCCGATGAATCCCGCTTCCCCTGAAAGGAGGGCTGGATGAGGGGGCGCAAAGCCGCGTGATGTGCGCGCCCGCACGAGGCTCCGCCCGTGCCCTCATCCGCCCCTTCGGGGCACTTCTCCCGATGCGGGGAGGAAGGGCTCAGTCGGCCCAGCGACCCGGCGCGGTCGACTGCGGCAGTACCTGCGCCGACAGCGGACGGTCCTGCTCGAGCAGGTTCAGCGCGTCGGCCAGGATCGCGGCCGATTCGTGCAGCAGCGGATCCGGACGCTTGTCGGCCAGCTTCTCGCGGGCGGTGTCCTTGACGATGTCGCGCTCGTTGCCGGTCAGGCCGTCGTCGCTGCTGTCCTCGGCCAGCGGATCCAGCGGCAGCCCGAGCTGCTTGCGGATCGCCTGGCGCTCCTTGCGCTGGTTCTCCTGCTTCTCGCGCTCGGCCATGCGCTCGGCCTCGTTCAGCGAGACGTACTTCTTGGCCTTCTCCTCGCGGAACTGCTTGACGTCCTGCTCCCACCACTGGAATTCCTTGTCGCCGGCGATGCGGCTGGCATGCAGGCTCTCCAGCTTCGGCAGCAGCGGCGCGAAATTGCCGTACTGGGTGTGCTGCACCGCGGCGATGCGGGTCCACGGCAGCGCGTTGTCGTAGGTGCTCTCGCCGAACTCGCTGGCGTCGACGCTGGCCGGGAACGCGATGTCCGGCACCACGCCCTTGTGCTGGGTGCTGGAGCCGCTGACCCGGAAGAACTGGGCGATGGTCAGCTTGACCTGGCCGAAGCGCTGGCCCTCGGAGGCCGGCCAGCGGTCCAGGTCGACGATGTTCTGCACCGTGCCCTTGCCGAAGCTGGTCTCGCCGATCACCAGGCCGCGGCCGTAGTCCTGGATCGCGCCGGCGAAGATCTCCGAGGCCGAGGCGGAACCGCGGTTGATCAGCACCGCCAGCGGGCCGTCCCAGGACACCTTCTCGCTGCGGTCGCCGTTGACGGTCACCCGTCCGCCGGACTCGCGCACCTGCACCACCGGGCCCTGCTCGATGAACAGGCCGGTCAGCTCGATCGCCTCGTCCAGCGAGCCGCCGCCGTTGTTGCGCAGGTCCAGCACCACGCCGTCGAGCTTGTCGGCCTTGAAGCCGGCCAGCAGCTTGGCGACGTCGCGCGTGGCCGAGGCATAGTCGGTCGCGTTGCGCCGGCGCCCCTCGAAGTCCTGGTAGAAGCCGGGCAGCTTGATGATGCCGATGCGGCGCTGCGGCTCGCCGTCCTTGGCCGGGACGGTCATGGTCTCGCCCTTGGCCGCCTGCTCGGCCAGCCGCACCTTCTGCCGGGTCAGCGTGACCGTGCGGTGCGCGCCGTCGATGCCCGACTCGGCCGGGATGTACTCGAGCCGGACCTGGGTGTCCTTGCTGCCGCGGATCTTGGCGACCACGTCGTCGATGCGCCAGCCGATCACGTCCTCGATCGCGCCGCTCTTGTCCTGGCCGACGCCGACGATGCGGTCGCCCGGCTTGAGGGTGCCGTCCACCGCGGCAGGGCCGCCCGGGATGATCTCGCGGATCACCACCACGTCGTCCTGCTTCTGCAGCTGCGCGCCGATGCCTTCCAGCGACAGCGACATCTGCTGGTTGAAGTTCTCGGCGGTGCGCGGGGTGAAATAGTCGGTGTGCGGATCGACCGCGTTGGTGTAGGCGTTGAGGAAGAACTGGAACACGTCCTCGGCCTTGAGCTCGTTCACCGACTTGGACAGGTTGGCGTAGCGCTTGTCCAGGGTCTTGCGGATGTCGTCGGGCTTCTTGCCGGCCAGCTTCAGGCGCAGCCAGTCGTTCATCACCGACTGCCGCCACAACGCATCCAGCTGCTTGTCGTCGGTCGCCCACGGCACCTTCTCGCGGTCGTACTCGAACTTCTCGTCGCCGTTGAAATCGAAGTCCTGCTTGAGCAGCTTGCGCGCATAGGCCATGCGCTGGTCGACGCGCTTCTTGTAGACCGCGAACACCTGGAACGCAGGCTCCAAGTCGCCGCCCTTGACCGCCTGCGCCACGCCGGCCTGCGCCGGGGCGAAGCTGTCGATGTCGGCCTGGGTGAAGAACTGCTTGCCCCCGTCGAGCGTTTCCAGGTAACGCTTGAACACGTCCTTGGCCATCGTCTCGTCGAGCGCGCGCGGCCGGTAGGCGTAGCGGCTGTCGGAAAGCAGGCCGTACACCAGCTTGGTCGCGGTCGCCTGGTCGGCGGTGGCGGCGGCAGGCAGCGTCGTGTCCGCCAGGGCCATCGATGCCGGCGGGACGGTCAGTGCCAGGGCCAGCAGGCAGGCCTTCAGGGACGCGGGGACTTTGTAATTCATCTAGGGACTCTCGGCACCAGGCCGTCAGGGTTGCTGCGTTCGGACAGCATGACAGTGCCGAAAGTTGCGCGCCTTGTCATCCGTTGCGTGATCAGCCTATCGCCCCGGCCGTAGTGAATTGTGAATGCAGGCCAAGGCCCCGCCGCACCCCGCCTGCGAGGCGTGCCGACGAGCGGAATGCGCAAGCACCAGCGCCGCCCGGAAGGCGTCG
>DNXT01000005.1 GCA_003505795.1 Lysobacteraceae bacterium
GCCGGCGGCGCCGCTGACCAGCACGGTCCGCCCCGCCAGCGGCGCCGGCAGGGCCTGGGATTGCCCGGGATTCACGGCGTGTAGGCCTCGGCGACGATGCGCTTGAGCTCGCCGGACTCGAACAGCTCCAGGGTGATGTCGCAGCCGCCGATCAGCTCGCCATGGATGAACAGCTGCGGATAGGTCGGCCAGTTGGAGTAGCGCGGCAGGTTGGCGCGGACTTCGGGCTCCTCGAGCACGTTGACCGTGTGCAGCTGGTCGGCGCCCGCGGCGACCAGGGCCTGCACCGCGCGGCTGGAGAATCCGCACATCGGAAACTGCGGGGTTCCCTTCATGAACAATACGATGGGGTGCCGCTCGACTTCGGCCTGGATCCGCTCCATCACCGCCATGGGATTCTCCTAACAGGGCTGAAGGCCCGACCGTCCCGGTCGGATAGACTTCTCGCGAAGAGGCGCATTGTAAGCCCTCGCCGCGTCCAACCGCGGAATCCCCACTGAAAAAGCGCACGCCATGCCGATCGAATTGCCGCCCCTGCCCTACCCCGTCTCCGCGCTCGAGCCGCACCTGTCGACGTCGACGCTGGAGACCGTCCACGGCGAGTACCAGCGCCAGTGCGTGGAGCGGGTCAACGCGCAGATCGAAGGCAGCGAGTTCGCCGAACTTGCGCTGGAGGACATCGTCCGGCGCGCCCAGGGCAGCCTGTTCAACGACGCGGCCCAGACCTGGAACCTGGCCTTCTTCTGGCAGTGCCTGCGCCCGCGCGGCGGCGGCGAGCCGGGTGGGCGCCTGGCCGAGAAGATCGGCCAGGCCTTCGGCGACAGCGCGCACTTCCGCCAGGAATTCGACCGCATCGCGCTGGCCGTGTTCGGTTCCGGCTGGGTGTGGCTGGTGCAGCGTCCGGACGGATCGCTGGCCCTGGTCAGCACCTGCAACGCCGCCACGCCGCTGACCGGCGCCGACCGCGTGCTGCTGGGTTGCGACCTATGGGAACACGCCTACTATCTCGACCACCACAACGCGCGCGCGGCCTATCTCGAAGCGTTCTGGAAGCTGGTCAACTGGGACTTCGTGGCCAGCCAGCTGCGCTGACACGCCCCTTCTGCTCCCATCGCGAGAAGGCGCCCCGAAGCGGCGGGTGAAGGGGCGCCCCGGATAACCCCGGCCGTCGCGACGACGAACGCGCCGCCCCGCGCCGGCCAAGGAAAACCATCGCAGAACGCATGCCTGGGTCGTCCAGCATTCGGGCGCGGGGCGACGCGTTCGTCGATGCCGTCGCCCAGACTTGCTGTGGCGCGGCTGCGCTTCGCACCCTCACCCCGGTTCCTCTCCCGAGGGGAGAGGGTCTTGCAGGCGCGCCAGCACCGGCGCCACCTGCGTCTCGCGACGCAGCGCCCGGCCGGCCTGGCGCAGCACCACGGCCAGTCCGTCCACGGTATCGGCGCGCAGCGTGGCATGCCCGACCTTGCGCCCGGCGCGGGCCGACTTGCCGTAGTCGTGCCAGTGGCCGCCGGGCACGGCCAGGAACGCCGCCGCGTCCGGCATCTCACCCAGCCAGTTCAGCATGCACGCATGACCGCGCATCGCCACCTCGCCCAGCGGCAGGCCGAGCACCGCACGCACGTGGTTCTCGAACTGCGACGCCTCGGCGCCCTCGATCGTCCAGTGCCCGGAGTTGTGCACGCGCGGTGCCATCTCGTTGGCCAGCAGCTCGCCGTCGCGCACGAACAGTTCCAGCGCGAACACGCCCACGTACTGCAGCCGCTCGGCCAGCGCACGCGCGTAGCCTTGCGCGACCCGCTGCATCGAGGCCGCTACCGCCGCCGGCGCCAGGCTGGCCGACAGCACCCCGTCGACGTGCCAGTTCTCGGTCAGCGGCCAGGCGCGGAACTCGCCGCCGCGCCCGCGCACCGCCACCACGCTGAGCTCGCGCTGGAACGGCACGAACGCCTCGACGATCAGCCCGACCGTGCCGGCCTGCGCGCCGAGCGCGTCCCACGCGGCGTCGGCGTCGGCCGGCGACTTGATTCGGAACTGGCCCTTGCCGTCGTAGCCGAGCCGGCGGGTCTTGAGGATGCAGGGCGTACCGATCCGGGCCAGCGCGGCGTCGAGTCCGGCGCGGTCGTCGACCGCGGCGAAATCGGGCACCGGGATGCCCAGCTCGCGGAACAGCGACTTCTCGCTGAGCCGGTCCTGCGCCACCGCCAATGCATCGGGACCGGGAAACACCGGCACGCGCCCGGCCAGCGCTTGCGCGCTGGCGGCCGGCACGTTCTCGAAATCGAACGTCGCCACGTCCACCTTGGCGGCGAATTCGGCCAGCGCCGGCAGGTCCGGGAAGTCGCCGACCTGCAGCGGCGCGATCTGGCCCGCGCAGGCCTCCGGCGACGGGTCGAACACTTCGAAGCGCACCCCGAGCGGCGCGCCCGCCAGCACCAGCATGCGGGCCAGCTGCCCGCCTCCGAGGATGCCGACGGTGCTCATTGGCGCGGATCGTCCGCAGCGATCACGTCGTCGGTCTGGCGCTGGCGGAACCGCTCCAGCGCAGTGCCGATGGCCGGATGCGCCGGCGCCAGCATCGCCGCGGCGAACAGCGCTGCATTGGCGGCGCCGGCGTTACCGATCGCGAAGGTCGCCACCGGGATGCCGGCCGGCATCTGCACGATCGACAGCAGCGAGTCCATGCCGTTCAGCGCCCTGGACTGGACCGGCACGCCCAGCACCGGCAGCGCGG
>DNXT01000379.1 GCA_003505795.1 Lysobacteraceae bacterium
ACACGACGCTCTTCCGATCTGCCCCAGCGCCTGCACCAGCCAGGCGCGCGCCGCGGCCTCGCCGCCCTCGCGCAGCTTCGCCGCGACATCCGTACGCAGCCGCGACACCGAGGCCGACAGCTCGTCGCTGCGGCCGGGCGCCTCGCCGATCCAGAACGGGATGTTGGGCGGCGCGCCGCGCGCGTCCTCGACCCGCATCCGGCCCTGCTCCACGCGCAGGATCCGGTAGCTCGCGTTGCCGAGCTGGAACACGTCGCCGGCGAGGCTCTCGACCGCGAAGTCCTCGTTGACCGTGCCGATGTTCTCCGACTGCGGCTCCAGCACCACGGTATAGTCGCCGGTCTCGGGAATGGTGCCGCCGGAGGTGAGCGCGGTCATGCGCGCGCCGCGGCGTGCGTGCAGGCGCCGGTGCACCGCGTCGCGATGCAGATAGCTGGCGCGCTGCCCGAGCCGGGTGCTGAAGCCGTCGGCGAGCATCCGTACCACCGCGTCGAAGCGCTCGCGCGGCAGCTGCGCGTACGGCCACGCGCGCCGCACCAGCGCGTACAGCGCATCCTCCTCGCAGTCGCCGCAGGCGGCCTCGGCGACGATCTGCTGGGCCAGCACGTCGATCGGCGCCTGCGGCATCCGCAACGCGTCCATTTCGCCGCGGCGCACGCTGTCCAGCAGCGCGGCGCATTCCACCAGCTCGTCGCGCGAGCTCGGGAACAGGCGTGCCTTGGGCGTGCCGCCGACGGCGTGGCCGGAGCGGCCGGCGCGCTGCAGGAAGGTGGCGATCGAGCGCGGCGAGCCGAGCTGGCAGACCAGGTCGACATCGCCGATGTCCAGGCCGAGTTCCAGCGACGCGGTCGCGACCAGCACGGTCAGCTCGCCGGCCTTGAGCCGGCGTTCGGCCAGCAGCCGCGCATCGCGCGCCAGGCTGCCGTGGTGCGCGGCGACGCGCTCCTTGCCGAGCAGCTCGCCGAGATGGCGGGTGGCGCGCTCGGCCATGCGCCGGGTGTTGACGAACACCAGCGTGGTGCGATGCGCGCCCGCCAGCCGCGCCACTTCGGCATAGACCTGCATCCACTGGTCGGTCGACATCACCGCGATCAGCGGCGAGGCCGGCAGGCCCAGCGCCAGGTCGCGCGGCCGCGCATAGCCGATATCGACGATCGCGCAATCGGGCACGCCGGCACGGACGTTCGCCGTGCCCACCAGGAACCGCGCCACCGCGTCGATCGGCTTCTGCGTGGCCGACAGCCCCACCCGCACCAGCGGCGCCGCGACCAGCGCCTGCAGCCGCTCCAGGGTCAGCGCCAGGTGGCTGCCGCGCTTGCCGGCGACCAGCGCATGGATCTCGTCGACGATCACCGTGCGCACGTGGCGCAGCGACTCACGCCCCGAGGCCGAGCCCATCAGCACGTACAGCGACTCCGGCGTGGTCACCAGCACGTCGAGCCGGCCGTCGCGCGCCAGCCGCTTGTCGCGCGCGCTGGCGTCGCCGGTGCGCAGCCCGATCTGCCAGTCGAGGCCGAGCGCCGCGCAGGGCTCGCTCAGGGCGCGCAGGGTGTCGCTGGCCAACGCGCGCAGCGGGGTGATCCACAGCACCTTGAGCGTGCGCGGCGACGGGCGCCGCGCACGCCGGCGGGGCACTCCGGCTTCCGGCGGCGCTTGCGCTTCCTGCATCGCCTCCAGCAGCGGGCCGCCGAACGCGGCCAGGGTCTTGCCGCTGCCGGTCGGGGTGTGCAGCAGGCCCGATTCGCCGGCGAGATAGCGCCGCCACACCTCGCGCTGGAACGCCAGCGGCTTCCAGCCCTGCCGTGCGAACCACGCCTGCAGCCGTTGCCGCGGCGTCATCGCGCCAGTGCCTGCAGGGTGGAGAGCTGGTCGGCCTGCTCGAACGGCTTGTCGTGGCGCCAGCGCAGGATCCGCGGGAAGCGCACCGCGATCCCGGACTTGTGCCGGCTGCTGCGGTTGACCGCCTCGAATCCGAGCTCGAATACCTGCTGCGCCTGCACCGAGCGGACCGGGCCGAAGCGTTCCAGGGTGTGCGCGCGGATCCAGCGGTCCAGCTGCAGGATTTCCTTGTCGTCCAGGCCGGAGTACGCCTTGGCCACCGGCACCAGCTGGCCGGCGTCCCACAGGCCGAAGGTGTAGTCGGTGTACAGCGTGCTGCGCCGGCCGTGTCCGGCCTGGGCGTACAGCAGCACCGCGTCGATGGTGAGCGGGTCGATCTTCCACTTCCACCAGTCGCCGCGGCGGCGGCAAGATCGCCGGTGCGCGGGCCCGGATCGCCGGCAGCGGCGAGCTGCGCCAGTGGATCGGCGAGGCCGCCGGCATCGACGACTGGCTGGTCGCCGACAGCTACGACCACGTCGGCGACCTGGCCGAGACGCTGGCGCTGCTGCTCGACGATCCGCCGGTGCCGGGCGCGGACCTGCCGCTGGCCGACTGGATCGAGCTGCGGCTGCTGCCGGTCGCCAACCGCGAGCCGGAGCAGCGCAAGGCGGTGGTGCTCGATGCCTGGCGCAGCCTGGTGTTCGACGAGCGGCTGGTGTTCAACAAGCTGCTCACCGGCGCGCTGCGCGTGGGCGTGTCGCAGCGGCTGGTGCAGCAGGCGCTGGCCGAGATGTCCGGCGTCGACATCGCCCGCATCGCCCAGCGCATGCTCGGCAGCTGGAAGCCCAGCCCGGCGTTCGTCGCCGACCTGCTCACCCACGCGGCGCTGCCGATCGATCGCCAGCAGCCCTATCCGTTCTTCCTCGCCTCGCCGCTGGAAGGCGACGGCGCCGCGCTGGGACCGATCGACGACTGGCTGCTGGAATGGAAATGGGACGGCATCCGCCTGCAGCTGCTGCGCCGCGCCGGCCAGGTCGCGCTGTGGTCGCGCGGCGAGGAGCGGCTCGACGGCCGCTTCCCGGAGATCGAGCAGGCGGCGCAGGCATTGCCGGAAGGCACGGTGATCGACGGCGAGCTGATGGCGTGGCGGCAGGACGACCCGCTGCCGCTGCCGTTCAGCGCCTTGCAGACGCGCATCCAGCGGCTCAAGCCCGGCCCCAGGACGCTGGCCGCCGCGCCGGCGCGGGTGCTGGCCTACGACCTGCTCGAGCTGGCCGGCGAG
>DNXT01000376.1:0-14082 GCA_003505795.1 Lysobacteraceae bacterium
GCTCTGCCGATCTCGCGCAGCACCACCGGCTCGGCCGCGGCCAGGAGCTCGTCCAGCGGCAGCGGACCGCCGCGGCAGTCGTCGCGCTCGGCGATGGCGACAGGCGCGGCCACCCGTTCAGGCCGCCTGCCCGGCCGCCGCCATGCCCGCGGCCTGGCG
Source organism: Lysobacteraceae bacterium (assembly GCA_003505795.1). Taxonomy (GTDB): domain Bacteria; phylum Pseudomonadota; class Gammaproteobacteria; order Xanthomonadales; family Xanthomonadaceae; genus UBA8801. Next base: position 160 of record DNXT01000376.1, read on the forward strand.
CAGCCGGCGCTGCTTCTCCGCCATCAGCCGCCGCACGTTGTGCTGCGACGACAGCAGCAGATAGGCCCCTTCCAGGTAGCCGGCGCGATGCAGCCGGTGCAGCGCCGCCGCGTCGAGCGCGGCCAGCCGCCCGCGGTCGATGGCATGCAGGCCGGTCACGCTGACCGCGTGCGCCTCGTCGAGCTGCGCCTCCAGGGCGACCGGCTGGATCAGCCCCAGCGCATCGAACGCGTCGAACATGGCGCCGCCCGCGTCGACGCCGTCGTGGATCCCCCGCAGCACGTCGATGATGTGCTCCAGGTAGGGACTGTGCCCGCCGTGCGCCAGGAAGACCCGCTCGCCGTCGCCGTCGCCGATGCGCGGGTGCTCCATGTCGACGTGGATGACCGGCTCGCGCACCGGCTGGCCGTCCAGGTGCTGCTGCTGGAAGCCGATCAGGAACGGCCCCTTGGCGACGACGCCGGGCAGGTACGACGCATTCCAGCGGGTCCCGTCCAGGAACAGGTTCTCGTGCGGCTCGAAGCCCAGCAATGCCACGGAATGGCAGGCCCCGGCCTCGTCCCTGCGCAGGAAGATCGGATACTCGCGCTGCAGTTCGGCGTACTCGGTCGGGAATGCGGCGACCATGCCGACCTGGTCGCCGAACTCCGGACCGAAGCGCATCACCACGCGCAGGTCCTTGTGGGTCACGTTGTTCAGCAGTTCGTAGCGGGCCATGCGGACTCCAGCGAGGATGCCGAGTGCGGCGGCCGTGCATGGCTGCCGCGCGAAACATTGCAGAAAGCGCACCCGCCCACAAGCCCGCTCGCGTCCTCTCCACAAAAACGAGGACCGCTGCCGTCCAGCGGTCCTCCCCGATCGCGGCGTTGGGAGAGTGAATGCCGCCGGGCTCAGAAGTTGTAGCGTACCCCCAGCGTGTAGCGCGGGCTCTGTTCCACCAGCTTGATCACCTGCTTCTCCGAGCGCCCGTGCCAGCGCACGTCCTCGCCGGTGAGATTGATCGCCTCGAAACCGATCGACAGGTGGTCGTTGAACGCGTAGCTGACGCTCAGGTCCCATTGCTGGTAGGGCTCGACGTAGTACGGGTTGCGGTTGGAGCCGTCCTGGTTGGCGGCGATCAGGTACTCGTCGCGCCAGTTCCACGCCAGCCGCGCGCTCCAGCCGTATTTCTCGTACATCAGCATCGCGTTGGCGGTGTCGCTCAGGCCCAGCAGCGCGAACTGGTCGCGGTCGATCACCGTGTTGTCGAAGCCGACGTCGCCCTTGACGATGGTGTAGTTGGCGTAGATGCCGAAGCCGGTGTCGCCGAAGAAGTACTGCCCGCCCAGCTCCCAGCCGTGGATGTTGGCGTTGTTCTGGTTGACCGGCCGCGACACGTCGAACTCGTACAGCGGGTCGTCGGCCTCGCCGACCAGGTCGTAGGCGGTCTCCAGCGCCAGGCTCTGCGCCGAACTGCCGTCGTAGGCTCCCAGGCCGCCGGTGGCCGCGGCATTGCGCAGCAGCGCCAGCGCCGAGAACAACGAGGTGTCGTTGGCCGAGCAGGCCGCGGCGACATCGTTGCCGGCGGCGCCGACCTGGGCCGCGCAGGCGCCGCTCTGCAGGAACGCCAGCGCCGCCTGCGCGTCCGGCCCGGAGGTCGGGTCGCGCAGGTCGTACAGGGTCTGGCGCGACACCGTGTTGCCGATGAAGTTGCTCACCCGCTTGTCCCAGAACGTGAGCGACACGTAGCTGGCGTCGGCGAAGTACCACTCCACCGCCAGGTCCAGGTTGTTGGACTCCAGCGGGTCCAGCGCCGGGTTCTGCGCGCTGCCGGCCGCACGCGTGGACGGGTTGATCAGGATCGAGCCGGTCGGCGTGCCCGGGGTCGGCCCCGCGATCAGGTTGTTGTACGGGGCGCGGGCGATGGTCTGGCCGAACGAGGCGCGCCCCTTCAGCGCATCGGTGAAGTTGATGCTGAAGTCCAGGTTGGGAAGGATGTGGCTGTAGCTGTGCTTCTCGCTGAAGGGCTGCAGGTCGCTGGAGCGGATCAGCTGGAAGTCGTTGTTGGCCTGCCACTCCAGCGCGGTCGGGGTGGCCACCTGCGAGGTCGAGACCACGTCGGTCTTCTCGTAGCGCACGCCGATGCGGGTACTGGTGCTCATGTCGCCCAGCTCGCCGTCGAACTCGAGCTGCATGTAGGCCGCGCGGGTCTTCTCCTCGACCCGGTTGTCGGAACTGAACTGCGGGTTGTAGCGGGTGCCGACCCCGTAGGCATCGCCGGCCCACAGCGCAAGCTGGTCGGCATTGCCGCGCCAGGCGTTGGGCGCGGCGCCGGCGGGGTTGTAGTCGTCGAACAGGCCGATGATGCTGACCGGCCGCAGCAGGTCCATCATGCCCGGCTCGTTGCCGGCGTTGGCCACGCCCCAGTCGCCCAGCGCCGCGTAGGTGTCGCTGGTGCGCCGCTTCATCGTGGTGCGCGCGGTATCGACGCCGAACTGGAAGCGGCCGTTGTCGAAATCCCACTGGCCGTCGACCCGGCCTTCCTTCACCTCGGTGACCTGGCTCTGGTAGTAGATGCGCAGCACCTGGCTGCCCAGTTCCTCGGCGGTGAAGTCCGGATTCACCTCGCCGTTGCTGCCGGCGATCGAATCGGCGGCGGTCGGATACCAGGTGCGCGCGCCGATCGGCAGGCCGTTGTTGAACCAGAATTCCTGGCCCCACTGGCCGCCGCAGTTGGGACCGGCGGTGCAGTTGTTGGTCCCGGCCAGGCTGAAGTAGGTGGCGCTGCCGCCGGTGACCGGATCGTTGGGCAGGCTCTGGGTCTTGGAGTTGTGCGCATCGAAGCTCAGCCGCAGCCGGTCGCTGGCCTGCCAGTCGGCGTTGAAGCCCAGCGACCCGAGCTTGTACTTCTGCATGTTGCGCTGTTGCTCCATGCCGAAGTCCTTGGCGCCGTTGGGGACGTCGCGCAGGTACACCGGCGTGGCCACCGCCTGCCCGGTGTCGAACACCAGGTCGGTGAAGCTGTTGGCGCGCTGCAGCCAGATGCCCTGCTCGCCGCGATCCTCGCGGATCTCGTTCTGCGAGTAGGTGTAGTCCAGGGTCAGGGTCAGGCTGTCGCTCGGCGCGAACTGCAGCACCGCCTGGCCGTTGGTACGCTCGCGCTCGAAGTCGGCGAAGGCGTAGCGCAGGTCGTTGGGCATCGCGTACAGCTGGCCGATCTGCGGTGCGTTGACCAGGTTGGCATCCGGCCGCAGCGCCGGGTCGGTGCCGGTCCACGGCTGCACGTTCCAGGTGTTCTCGGTGGCCTGCACCGAACCGCCGTGGCGCTTCTGGTAGCTGGCGCTCAGGCCGATGCCCCAGACCTTGTCGGGGCTGGTGTAGCTGAAGATGCCCGACACCTCCGGGGTGATGTCGTTGCCGAACGGCTGCGAGTCGTCCGACACCATCTTGGCGCCGGCGCTGGCGACCACGCCCTCGTGGTTGAACGGGCGGTCGGTCTGGATGTCGATGGTCGCGCCGATGCCGCCGCTGGGCGCGTTGGCGCGGCTGGTCTTGAACACCTCGATGCCGGTGATCGCCTCCGACGCCAGCTGGGCGAAGTTGAACGCGCGGGTGCCGACGTCGACGCCGCCGATCGGCACCTGCCCGGGCGCGCCGAACGCATCGGCGCCGGGAATCAGCCGGCCGTTGAGGGTCACCGTGTTGAACTGCGGGCCGAAGCCGCGGGCGGTGACCTGCGCGCCCTCGCCGTCGCGCCGTTCGATCGAGATGCCGGTGATGCGCTGCAGCGACTCGGCCAGGTTGGTGTCGGGGAACTTGCCGATGTCCTCGGCGCTGATCGCGTCGACCACACCGGCCGCATCGCGCTTGATGCCCATCGACTGGTTGAGGCTGCTGCGGATGCCGGTGACCTGGACGGTGTCCAGGGTGGTGGCCTCGCTCGAGGACTGCTGCTGGCTTTGCGGCGCGGCGGCCTGCCGGCTCTGGGCGTCCTGTGCAAAAGCGGGATTGATGACCAGTACGCCACCGACGAAGGTGAACATGGCCCTCGACTTCAATCTCGTCAACTTGCGGCTCATCGGTTTGTCCTTGGCTTTGATGTCGAACGACGGGTGGCGAAACCGGATCGAGGCGGCATCCGCCTCGTCGCTGCCTTGCTCGGTACGTGACACGGAAACCTGTACATGCACGCGAAGTCCGTTTGCCGTCTCGGAGGACCCTGCGCTTTCCCCAAGCCACGCCGGAAGCGGATTCCGATCCCCCGGTTCCGGCGTGTCGATCCGCGGCTCCTCCCGGAGTTCGGATGCCGCGTGTGGCTAGAGCGCCTCGCCTCCCTGGAACCGACGGCAGCTGCGAAGCGACCGGATTGATAGCGCTAACACGATTGCGCGAAAACTACTCACTGGTGCGAAGGCTTGTCATCATGCGGCGCAGCAGAAAACGCTCTCATAGCGCGTTTGGGCGGCGCCGGAACGGCGTCCTCCCGTGCCGACATCGCGCCGAAAGCGTTTTCCGGCTACGTGCCGCCACACGACCGCGCCGGCAGCGCCGTCGAAACCGCGCGACGCGCCGCTCCTCGCCTGACCGGTTCATCGTCACCGGCATCGCAGCGCGTGCGCCGGCCGGTATGCCCGGAGGGCCCACCCCTTCATTGCGCGCCCAGGAACGACCATTCGAACCGCGCCTGCACCGCCTGCCCCGCGTGCAGAACCGAATCGCGCAGATTGAATGCGTCCGGCGGCCCGGTCTGCGGCTCCACGCAGGTGGCGTGCAAAGGCTGGTCGTAGACCACCCAGTGGTCGCAATCCGATGCCAGCTGCAGGATCGCCCCGTCGCGCCGCATCCGCACCTCGCCGCGATGGACGAAGCAGTCGTCCCACGGTCCCGCGGTCGGCGGCGCCAGCGGCAACGTGGCGATGCCCTCGCTGTCGCGCGGATACATCGCCTCCGGCCCGAACTGCAGCTGCTCGGGCTTGCGCAGCCACGGATGCCAACCGAGCACGGGCATCGGCATCGGCCGCGTGCCGGCCCGCAACAGCAGCTGCATCTGGATCCGCGCGGCGCCGAGCCGGATGCGCTGCTCGGCGCGGCCGCCGAACGGCCAGGCCGCGTCTTCGGGCAGCGCCAGGGTCAACACGCATTCGCTGGCGGACACCGCCTCGACCTGCCAGGAGCGGTCGAAGCCGAGCCCGTGGATCGCGTGCGCCCCGAGGTTGGGCGGGATCCGATGGGTCCTTCCCCCGAAGCCGAAGCGGCCATTGCGGATGCGGCCGGCCCACGGCAGCATCGGATAGCAGCCCCAGGCGATGGCGGCGTCGTATCCCTCGCCCGGGCCGACCAGCCAGGCGCGCCCTTCATGGACCACCTGCGCCAGGCGCCCTCCTGCCTGCGGCGCCACCACCACCTCCAGCTCGCCGAGGCCCAGCCGCAGCACCGGGCCCGGCGACAGCGGCCGCTGCGCGACGTCGTCCATGCCTCACTCGCCGTAGGGATGCAGGGTCACGATCCGCCCCTGCGCGTCGTAGTGCAACTCGGCCACCTTGATGTTGCGCAGGTGGGTGACCCCGCCGGAGACGATGGTGTCGTGATAGAACAGCCACCAGCGTCCTTCGAACTCGACGATCGAATGATGCGTGGTCCAGCCCAGTACCGGGGTCAGGATCACGCCCTCGTAGGTGAACGGTCCGTACGGATTGTCGCCGACCGCGTAGCACAGCAGGTGGGTGTCGCCGGTCGAATACGACAGGTAGTAGCGGCCGCCATGGCGGTGCAGCCACGGCCCCTCGAAATAGCGCCGGGCGTGGTCGTCGGCCCGCAACGGCTGCCCGGCCTCGTCGAGGATCAGCACCTCGCGCGACGGCTCGGCGAGCTGCTTCATGTCCGCGCTCAGGCGGGCCACCCGCGGTCCCAGCGCCGCCGCCGCGCCGGAAGGCTCGACATGCGCCTCGTGGTAGCGGTTGTCGCGGTACTTCTGCAGCTGCCCGCCCCAGATCCCGCCGAAATACAGGTAGTACTCGCCGTCCTCGTCGGCGAACACCGCCGGATCGATCGAATAGCTGCCGGCGATCGGCTCGGGCTCGGCGCGGAACGGCCCTTCCGGACGATCGCCCACCGCCACGCCGATCTGGAAGATGCCGTCGGCGCGCTTGGCCGGGAAGTAGAGGTAGTAGATGCCGTCCCGGCAGGCCGCGTCCGGCGCCCACATCTGCCGCTGCGCCCACGGCACGTCGTCCACGTGCAGGGCCACGCCGCAGTCGTGCGCCTCGCCCAGCGGCGAGTCCATCCGGAACACGTGGTAGTCGCACATGCCGAAGTGGTCGCCGTTGTCGTTGAACGACACCCCCGCCTCGACGTCGTGCGAGGGGTAGATGTACAGCCGGCCTTCGAACACGTGCGCGGAAGGGTCGGCGGTATGGATGTGGGTCACCAGCGGCGGCGAGATCGCCCTGGCGTCGAGTTCCTTCAGGCGTTCCGGATCGAGTCGCTTGCTCATGGGGGAGTCGGAAGTGGGGAGGGGGTCAGGCGCAGGCGCGGCGTGCCTCGAGTTCCTGCTCGATGCGGATCTCCATCGGCCGGTCGATGCGATACAGGAACAGCAGGGCGATGCCGGCCAGGAACGGAAGCGAGCTGTACAGGCTGACCGCCAGGCGGATGCCTTGCGCGACTCCGGGCGCCTGCACGGTCGCGGCGGCGTCGTAGCCGTAGGCGGCGAGGATCGCGGCGACCAGGGCGCCGCCGACGCTCAGGCCGATCTTCAGGCCGCACAGCATCGCCGAGAAGATGATCGCGGTCGCGCGGCGGCGGTTCTTCCATTCCGAGTAGTCGGCGACGTCGGCGATCATCGCCCACAGCAACGGCGTGGTGATGCCGTAGAAGAAGCCATGCAGGATGTAGGTCGCGACCACCGCCCACACCGCCTGCGGCGGATAGAACCAGAACGCGAGCAGGCACAGCGTGGCCAGCAGCAGCGCACCGCCGAACGTATCGCGCTTGCCGAAGCGGTCGGCGAAGCGCTTGGAGAAGCCGATGCCGACGATCATGAAGACGATGCCGGCGGCGCTGAACAGGCTGAAGGCCGAGGTCGGCGGATCCTGCGGCCAGTGGAAGCCCTCCAGGCCCATGCCGACCAGCAGCCGGTCCAGCCCGGCGACCAGGCCGTTGAAGCCGACCTGGTCGATGAAGCCGGCCAGTGCCTGCCGGTCGAGGTAGTAGCGGAAGTAGTAGACGTACATGCCGCCCTTCAGGGCGAGCGTGACGAACACCAGGATCGTCAGCAGCAGCATCACCCGCCACGGCCCGTTGCGGACCAGGTCCAGCAGGTCCTGGCGCACGCTCGAGGCCTGCCCCGCGGCCGGCACGATGCGCTCGCGCGTGGTGAAGAAGGTGATCAGGAAGAACACCGTGCCGATCGCCGCGAACAGGGCCATGGCGTGCTCGAAGCCGCGCGCCTTGTCGCCGTCGCCGAGCAGCAGCACCAGCGGCAGCAGCAGCACCTGGATCACGAACTGGGCGATCATCACCGCGACGAAGCGGTACGCGGACAGGCTGTTGCGCTCGGCCATGCTGCCGGTGAGCACGCCGCTGAGCGCCGAGTACGGCAGGTTGTTGGCGACGTACACCAGCATCAGCAGCGTATAGGTGGCGAACGCATACGCCACCTTGCCCTGCACCCCCAGCGACGGCGTGCTGAACGCCGCCAGCGACAGCAGCCCGAACGGTAGCGCGGTCCACAGGATCCACGGCCGGAACTTGCCCCAGCGGCTGCGGGTGCGGTCGGCGACCAGGCCCATCACCGGCGTGAACACGAACGCGCCGAGCAGGCCGACCGTGAAGATCACGCTGGCCGCGGTGGCGGCCGGAATCCGGTAGACGTCGGTGTAGAAGAACGCCAGGAAGGTGACCAGGGTCTGGAAGATCAGGTTGGCCGCCAGGTCGCCGAGGCTGTAGCCGAGCTTTTCGCGGATGGAGAGCTTTTCCGTAGCGTCGTTCATGGAGCCTGCTGGCCTGGAAGGGGAAATGCCGAACCCTGCTCCGCGCCGTCACGCCCGTGCCGGCCGGGGCCGGCCGGGCGTGGTGGCGCATCGCGATGCCGCCGTGTCAGAACGAGCCCCGCACGCCGAGCATGATGGTGCGGCCGGGATCGTAGATGTCGTTCACCGCGTTGGGCCAGTAGAAGTTCGAGCGCCGTTCCTCGCCGGTCAGGTTGACCACGTTGAGGGTGATCTGCGGCTTGGACCTGATGCCCGACAGCGTATAGCTGGCCGACAGATCCCATTGGCCGCGCGACTCGCCGATCAACTGCGCATACGGGATGCCCTGCTGGTTCGGACCGGTGGCGACCATCGAGTCGGTGTAGTTGTAGGACGCGCGCACCGAGAAGTCGCCCTTCTCCCAGTAGGCGGTGGCGTTCCACAGCTTCGGCGCGATGCCGTACAGGTTGCCGGCCAGCTGGTCGGCGTCGTTGCCCTTCGCCTCCAGGTCGATGTCGGTGTAGTTGGCCATGATGCCGAGGCCGTCGAACACGAAGTCCAGCGGCTGCACCCAGATCAGCTCCCAGCCGCGCACGTCGAGCGTGGCGTTGGCGTTGACCTGCTGCTGCACGATCACGGTGGCGTTGTCCGGGCCGCCGCGCGCGGCCAGCGCCGCCTGCTGGTCGGGGGTCAGGTCGCCGAACGGGATGCCCAGCTGCGAGAACGGCAGCGTGTTGGTGCCCAGGTAGGTGTAGCCCTCGATGCGCTTGTTGAACAGGGTCAGGCCGATCATGCCCTCGCCGCCGGTGTACCACTCCCCGCCCAGGTCGAAGTTGGTCGAGGTGTACGGGGTCAGGTTCGGGTTGCCCTGGGTCGCGTTCAGCGCCGACTGGTCGGTGAAGGTGGTGTTGGGCAGCATCGAGCTGGGGTTCGGGCGGGTCATGGTGCGCGAACCGGAGAAGCGCAGCACCACGTTGTCGGCCACGTCCCAGGCCGCGCTGAACGACGGCAGCACTTCGTCGTAGTCGCCGCTCAGGGTCTGCCACTGGCGCACGCCGCCGATGGTGACCGGGCCGTTGATGTCCTGGTCGGTGCTGACGTAGCGCACGCCGGCGTTGAAGCGCAGGGTGCGGTCCAGGACCTGGCTCTCGCCGTTGATCTCGACGTAGGCGCCGAAGGTCTTCTCCTCGAAGCCGCCGGTGGAGCCGCCGGTATTGGGGCCGGCCGACTCGGGCGCGCTGTCGCGATACTGGGCGTAGCCGGTGGCGTTCTTGAAGGCGTCGAAGTCGGCGCTGATGAAGCCGTTCGGGCCGGGGCGCAGGTAGCTGGCCAGGTCCGCGTCCGGGATGAGCGCCAGCACGTTCTGCTGCCAGGCGGTGCTGTTGTCGAAGCCCTGGATGCGGCGGCTGTTCTGGTCGTAGGCGACGCCGAACTTGACGTTGTTCTTGTCCTCGCCCAGCTGCAGGTCGGCGCGCGCGCCCTTGGTCTCGGTGACGCGCTTCTCGTTCTGCACGTTGACACGGCCGCCGGCCCAGGTCCAGCCGGCGTTCGGGTCGTTCAGGTCGAGGTCGCTGGTCCAGCTCGGGATGCCGCTGTCGTTGTTGTACTGGATGGTGGTGAACGGCGAGTTGACCAGGATCGTCGGCGACTCGCGGAACATCCAGCTGCGGCTCATGTTGGCTTGCACGTCGAGCTTGACCCTGCCCTCGCCTCCGAACCAGAAGGTGCCGCCCGGATTGACGTGCCAGTACTTGACGTCCTCGATGTACGGGCGCGCCTCGAGGAAGAACTGCGCGTTGGCCATGGTGGCGCTGGTGACCACGCCGTTGGCGTCGACCTGCATGTCCATCGGAATCATGCCGTTGGCGCCGAAGTTGCGGCCGACCAGGTTCATGTCGATGCGGTTGTTGGTGCGGTGCGCATCGGAATACAGCGCGTCCAGGTAGAACTGCATGCTGTCGCTGGGACGCCATTCCAGCGAGGTCACGAACGCGTCGCGGTCGCGGTCGCCGGACATGTGCACCGGGCGGCCCAGCCGCGGGATCAGCGCTTCGCTGATCTGCTCGATGCTCAGGCCCGGGTTGAGCGCGAGCAGCAGGTCGCGGTCGATGGTGGCGCCCGGGGTCAGGCCGGCGCCGATGGCGGAGGCGTTGTTCGGCACCGCGTCCGGGATCAGCCAGTTGCCGCCGCCGCCGGCGTTGCACTCGGCCGGGCGCGTGGTCAGCGGATCGACGCCGGCAGGCGCGGTGCGACCGCACTGCGTGTAGTTCAGCCCGGGATTGGTCCAGCCGACGGTCTCGTAGCCTTCCACGCCGATCTTGCCGCGCTGGGAGGTCACGCCTCCGAGGATGCCGAAAGTACCGGACTCGTTGGTCCAGCTGCCGATCACCGAGCCCTGCGGGGTGACCTTGTCGACGTTGTCGTTGTAGCTGCCCTGCAGCTGGTAGGTCACGTGCGGGCCGGGGCGGTCGAACGGGCGCGCGGTGCGCATGTCGACCACGCCGGAGATGCCGCCCTCGGGCAGGCTCGCCTTGGGCGTCTTGTTGACCGTGAGCTGGGTGAAGAACTCGGTCGGGAACAGGTTCAGGTCGACTTCGCGGTTCTGGTTCTGCCCGTCCAGGCCGATCGAGGCGGTGGCCACCTGCACGCCGTTGACCACGGTCTTGGTGAAGCTGTTGGGCAGGCCGCGGATGGCGATGTTGAGGCCTTCGCCATTGACGTCGCGCTGCAGCTGGATGCCGGGGATACGGGTCAGCGACTCGGCGATGTTGGTATCGGGAAACTTGCCGATGTCCTCGGCGAACACCGAATCGGTGAAGCCGGTGGCGTCGCGCTTGGCGTCGGTCGAGAACTGGATGCTGCGGCGGTAGCCGGTGACCGTGATCGAATCCAGGTTGGTGACCGCCGCGTCCTGCGATGCGCCGGCGCCTTGCGACTGCTGCGCAGCGACGGTGGCGTCCACCGGTTCGGACTGCTGCGCCCAGGCCGCATTGCTCGCCATTCCGAGCAGGACCACCCCCAGCGCGTGCGACAACGTGGTTTTTCTTGCGTATTGCTTCTGCACCGTAATCCCCTTCCCTCATCATGATGATTTGGTGGACGCACGCTCTGGATATGTGCGGCGACCGCTACACAACTGCTGCAATGGGGGTAGTCCGGCCGGGCCGGGCTGCGCGCATGGTAGCGCTACCATCACAGGACGCACGCTGCGGAGCAGCAAAAGCGGACAGCGCACGCCGCGGGCCCCTCTGCCGACCGCCTCCGTTCCGCGCCGGCGGCATGCAATCGGATCGCCTTCCTGCCATCGGCAGTGGATTCGGCAGGCATCGCCGTGTTAGTGATAGCGCTACCAGGAATTCGCGAAAGCGCTGCAATCCCGGGCTTTCGTCGATTCCTGCAGCAGTAGCGAGTGCGCCCTGACGTGCTGCATCGCGTCACGGAACGGTCCGGGACGGCGCGCGCGATCTTCCGTCGGTATCCATCGCAGCCCGGAGCCTGAGTGAGCCATTCGCCCGTCGCACCAACCGTCGTTCCTGCCGGCGGCACGCCCCGCTACCGCTGGCGCGTCTGCGCCATGCTGCTGGCCGCCACCACGATCAACTACGTGGACCGCCAGGTGCTGGGAGTGCTCGCCCCGTTCCTGCAGCAGCAGATCGGCTGGAACGAGATCCAGTACGGCTACATCGTCACCGCGTTCCAGGGCGCCTACGCGATCGGGTTGCTGTGCGCCGGCGCCGTCATCGATCGCTTCGGCACCCGCATCGGCTATGCGATCGCGATCGCGATCTGGAGCCTGGCCGCGATGGGGCATGCGCTGGCGGCCGGGGTGGTCGGGTTCGCGGTCGCGCGCTTCGCGCTGGGGCTGGGCGAAGCCGGCAACTTCCCGGCGGCGATCAAGACCGTGGCCGAGTGGTTCCCGCGCCGCGAGCGCGCGCTCGCGGTCGGCATCTTCAATTCCGGCTCGAACATCGGCGCCATCGTCGCCCCGCTGCTGGTGCCGGTGGTCGCCGCGGCCTGGGGCTGGCAGGCCGCGTTCCTGTTCACCGGCGCGCTCAGCAGCCTGTGGCTCGCGGTATGGCTGCTCTGGTACCGCACCCCGGAGCGGCAACCGGCGCTGTCGGCGGCGGAACTGGCGCTGATCCGCAGCGACCCGGTCGAGCCGGCCGCGCGCATCGCCTGGTCGCAGCTGCTGCGCCACCGCCAGGCCTGGGCGTTCGTCGCGGCCAAGTTCATGACCGACCCGATCTGGTGGTTCTTCCTGTTCTGGCTGCCCAAGTTCCTGCATGCCGAATACGGCCTGTCGCTGCTGCAGCTCGGGCTGCCGCTGATCGCCATCTTCGTGCTGGCCGACATCGGCAGCATCGCCGGCGGATGGCTCGCCGGGCGCCTGCTGCGCGCCGGCTGGAGCGTCAACCGCGCGCGCAAGGGCGCGATGCTGGTCTGCGCGCTGGCGGTGGTGCCGATCGTGTTCGCCGCCAGGGCCGACAACCTGTGGCTGGCGGTGGCGCTGATCGGGCTGGCCACCGCCGGGCACCAGGGCTGGTCGGCGAACGTGTTCACCCTGCCCTCGGACATGTTCCCGCGGCGCGCGGTGGCCTCGGTGGTCGGCATCGGCGGTTTCGCCGGCGCGTTCAGCGGCATGCTGATCTCCACCTTCACCGGCTTCCTGCTGCAGACCACCGGCAGCTACGTGCCGGTGTTCCTGATGGCGGGCTCTGCCTATCTGCTGGCGCTGCTGGTGGTACACCTGCTGGTGCCCGCCCTGGCTCCCGCCGCGCTGCCGGGCGACGCGGCGGCCGGCCGCGAACCGCCTTCTCCGAATCCAGACCACTCTCCGTGACGATGAAACAGACCCCGCACCCCCTGCGACTCCATCCCGACCGCCTGTTCCCGGCCGACCCGGCGCAACGCGCCATCGCGCGCCGGCTCTACGCCGAGATCGCCGCGCTGCCGATCGTCAGCCCGCACGGCCACACCGACCCGGCCTGGTTCGCCGGCAATGCCGCCTTCGCCAACGCGACCGAGCTGCTGCTGACGCCGGACCACTACGTGTTCCGCATGCTCTACAGCCAGGGCGTGGACCTGGACGCGCTGGGCATCCCGCGCGCCGACGGCTCGCGCGCGGAGGTCGATCCACGCGCCGCGTGGCGCACGTTCGCCGCGCACTTCCACCTGTTCCGCGGCACCCCTTCCGCCAGCTGGCTGGCGCATGTGTTCCACGAGGTGTTTGGCCTGGACGTGCGCCTGGACGCGCATTCGGCGGACGCCTGCTACGACCGTATCAGCGACGCGCTGCAGACGCCGGCGTTCGCGCCGCGCGCCCTGTTCGAGCGCTTCAACATCGAGGTGATCGCCACCACCGAGTCGCCGCTGGATCCCCTGCTGCACCATGCGGCGATCCGCGACAGCGGCTGGCAGGGGCGCGTGATCACCGCCTACCGTCCCGATCCGGTGGTCGATCCGGAACACGAGCAGTTCGCCGACGCGCTGCGCCGGTTCGGCGAACTGAGCGGCGAGGACGTGTACGACTGGCAGGCCTATCTGCGCGCGCACCGGCAGCGGCGCGCGGCGTTCGCGCGGATGGGCGCCACCTCCACCGACCACGGCCATCCCAGCGCCGCCACCGCGGACCTGCCCGATGCGCAGGCGCGCCGGTTGTTCGACAAGGTCGTGCGCGGCCAGGCCGGGCCCGCCGATGCCGAGCTGTTCCGTGCGCAGATGCTGACCGAGATGGCGGCGATGAGCGTGGAGGACGGACTGGTGATGCAGTTGCACCCGGGCTGCTTCCGCAACCACAACCAGGCGCTGTTCCGGCGCTTCGGCCGCGACAAGGGCGCGGACATCCCGCTGCGTACCGAGTACGTGCATGCGCTCAAGCCGCTGCTTGACCGCTTCGGCAACGATCCGCGCTTCCGGCTGATCCTGTTCACCCTGGACGAGAGCAACTACGCGCGCGAACTGGCGCCGCTGGCCG
>DNXT01000376.1:14297-14822 GCA_003505795.1 Lysobacteraceae bacterium
GAACTGGCGCCGCTGGCCGGCCACTATCCGTCGCTGCTGCTCGGCCCGGCCTGGTGGTTCCATGATTCCCCGGAGGGCATGTGGCGCTTCCGCGAACAGACGCTCAGCAGCGGCGGCTTCTACAACACGGTGGGATTCAACGACGATACCCGCGCCTTCCTGTCGATCCCGGCGCGGCACGACGTGGCGCGCCGGGTCGACTGCGCGTTCCTGGCCAAGCTGGTGGCCGAACACCGACTCGAGGAGGACGAGGCCGCCGACCTCGCCGTGGAGCTGGCCTACCGCCTGCCCAAGCGGGCCTACAGGTTGTGAGCCGCGGGAGCGACCTAGGTGCCACCGGGCCTGCCGGCGCCTCGGTCCCTGCCATGACGGCAGCGGAAGAGACCATGAAGCAAGACCGGCGACTTCTCCGCATCGCAGCGTGCCTGTTGCTGGTGGCGCTGGCGCCATGCGCGCAGGCGCAGCGCGAGCGCCTCCCGCTCGACGACGGCTGGCGCTTCCACCGCGGCGAGCCGGCCGTCCCCG
>DNXT01000166.1:0-166 GCA_003505795.1 Lysobacteraceae bacterium
TTCTGGTTCGCGCTGATCAAGATCGTCGCCATCTGCGCGCTGATCGTCACCGGCGCCGGCCTGGTCGCCTGGGGCTTCCAGTCGCCCAACGGCAGCGTCGCCTCGCTGGCCAACCTGTGGAACGACGGCGGCATGTTCCCGATGGGGCTGGGCGGGTTCTTCGCCG
>DNXT01000166.1:400-681 GCA_003505795.1 Lysobacteraceae bacterium
GGCTGGGCGGGTTCTTCGCCGGCTTCCAGATCGCGGTGTTCGCGTTCGTCGGCATCGAGCTGGTCGGCACCACCGCCGCCGAGACCGCCAACCCGCAGCGCAACCTGCCCAAGGCGATCAACTCGATCCCGGTGCGCATCCTCGTCTTCTACGTGCTGGCGCTGGTGGCGATCATGGCGGTGACGCCGTGGCGCGAGGTGGTGCCGGGCAAGAGCCCGTTCGTGGAGCTGTTCGTGCTGGCCGGGGTGCCGGCCGCGGCCAGCCTGATCAACTTCGTGGTG
>DNXT01000166.1:867-1203 GCA_003505795.1 Lysobacteraceae bacterium
CAACTTCGTGGTGCTGACCTCGGCGACCTCCTCGGCCAACAGCGGCATCTTCTCCACCAGCCGCATGCTGTACGGCCTGGCCGAGGAGCGGCATGCGCCGAAGGGCTTCGCCCGGCTGTCGCGGGCGGCGGTGCCGGCGCGCGGGCTGCTGTTCTCCTGCGGCTGCCTGCTGGTGGGGGCGATGCTGGTGTACGTGATCCCCAACCTGGTGACCGCGTTCACCCTGGTCACCACGCTGGCCGCGGTGCTGTTCATGTTCGTCTGGTCGCTGATCCTGTGCGCCTACATCGCCTACCGGCGCAAGCGCCCGCAACTGCACGCCGCGTCGGCGTTCAG
>DNXT01000166.1:1357-2095 GCA_003505795.1 Lysobacteraceae bacterium
GCACGCCGCGTCGGCGTTCAGGATGCCGGGCGGGGTGTTCATGTGCTACGCGTGCCTGGCGTTCTTCGGCTTCGTGCTGGTGCTGCTGACGCTGCAGCCGGACACCCTGCAGGCGCTGCTGGCCAGCCCGGTCTGGTTCCTGATCCTGGGCGCCGGCTACCTGTGGAAGGGGCGCCGCGCCGGCATCGGCTGAACCTTCCGGAATACGTATGCTGCGGCGCACCAAAACGCCGCGGCAGGCCGCATACTATGCCGGCCTGCACCGCCGCCCGTCGCCCGATGCAGTTCCTTCGAGAAGGTTCGTGCGATGTTCAAGGGTGTGATGCTGGGCTTTGCGTGCTACGCGGCCTATTCGGTCAGCGATGCGTTCGTGAAGCTGCTGGAAGGCGGCCTGCCGGCCTACGAGGTGCTGTGCCTGGGCGCGCTGCTGATGCTGGCGGCGGTGCCGTTCCTGAAGAAGCCGGAGGACCGCTGGAGCGAGCTGGTGATCGCGCGCAAGCCGGCGCTGTGGCTGCTGCGCGCGCTGGCCGCGGCGATCGGCAACCTGACCTCGGTGATCGCCTTCACCACGCTGTCGATGGCCGAGGCGTTCGCGCTGATCTTCCTGATGCCGATCTTCGTCACCATCCTGTCGGTGCTGTTCCTCAAGGAGGAAGTGCGCTGGCGGCGCTGGTCGGCGGTGATCGTCGGCTTCGTCGGCGTGGCGCTCGGTGCCGGCAACGCCGCCGGCGGCTACGT
>DNXT01000166.1:2273-2548 GCA_003505795.1 Lysobacteraceae bacterium
ATCGTCGGCTTCGTCGGCGTGCTGGTGGTGCTGCGCCCGGGCTTCCGCCACCTCGGCCACGGCCATGTCTCGGCGATCGTGTGCGGCCTGGTCGGGGCGATCTCGGTGATCGCGCTGCGCATGGCCGGCACCGACGAGAAGCGCATCACCCTGTACGGCGCCGGCGTGCTCGGCCCGCTGGTGCTGGGCGCCATCCTGATGCTGCCGGTGTTCGTCTGGCCGACCCTGCAGCAGTGGCTGATGATCGCCGGCTACGGCCTGCTGGCCGGGCTGGC
>DNXT01000166.1:2742-3040 GCA_003505795.1 Lysobacteraceae bacterium
CGGCCTGCTGGCCGGGCTGGCGGCGATCTTCCTGATGTACGCCACCCGGCTGGCGCCGGTCAGCGCGGTGGCGCCGACCCAGTACAGCCAGATGCTGTGGGCGATCGGCTTCGGCTACTGGCTGTTCCACAACCATCTGGACCTGCCGATGGTGGTGGGCATCGCGCTGATCCTCGGCGCCGGCCTGTTCACCCTGGTGCGCGAGGAAAAGGTCACGCACTGGTGGCGGCGCACCCGGATCGTCTGAGCGCGCCCGCGCGCCGGCCAGGGCCGGCGCGCGCGATGCCGCGCCACGGCC
>DNXT01000371.1:0-445 GCA_003505795.1 Lysobacteraceae bacterium
CCTGGCGGCGCGGCTGTCGGGCTACCTGGTGCCCCGGCTGGTGCGCGAGATCCCCGGCGACACCGGCAAGCGCCCGCTGTAGCGCACGCGCCGGCAACGGTGCCGGGGCCTTCCGCACCCAGTGCGAGCCGCTCGGGAACGGGCGACGCCCCTAGGTCCCGGCCAGCAGCCTGACCAGGTCCGAGCCGCTCATCGGCCGGCTGAACCAGTAGCCCTGGCCCAGGTCGCAGCCGCGCTCGCGCAGCAGGTCGAACTGGCCTTCCTGCTCGATGCCCTCGGCCACCACGGTGATTCCCAGCGAATGGGCCATGGCGATGATCGCGGTGGTCAGCGCCAGATCGTCCGGGTCGCGCTGCAGGTCGGCGACGAAGCTCTTGTCGATCTTGACCCCGTCCACCGGCACCTGGCGCAGGTGGCTCAGTCCCGAGAAGCCGGTGCCGAAATC
>DNXT01000371.1:648-1025 GCA_003505795.1 Lysobacteraceae bacterium
CCGGTGCCGAAATCGTCCAGCCAGACCTTCACCCCGGTGCGGTGCAGCCTGTCGAGCAGGCTCGCGGCGAGCATCTCGTCGCCGATCACCGCGGTCTCGGTCAGCTCCAGGTGCAGGCGCGCGGCCGGCAGGCCGGATTCGGCCAGGCTGCGCGCCACGGTGTCGGCCAGGTCGCCGCTGCGCAGCTGGCGCGGCGACACGTTCACCGAGACGAACAGGCCCGGCTCGCCGCTGCGCACCGGCCACTGCACCGCCTCCAGGCAGGCCGCGCGCAGCACCCGCGGACCGATCTCCTCGATCAGCCCGCTCTGCTCGGCGACGTCGATGAACACCGACGGCGGGATCGCGCCCAGCGCCGGATGCTGCCAGCGCAGCAG
>DNXT01000371.1:1224-1640 GCA_003505795.1 Lysobacteraceae bacterium
GGATGCTGCCAGCGCAGCAGCACCTCTACGCCCACCAGCACGCGGTCGCTGGTGCGGTGGATCGGCTGGTAGACCAGGCGCAGCTCGCCGCGCTCCCAGGCGCCGCGCAGTTCGTGCTCCATGTGCACGCGGCGCTCGACCGCATGGTCCATCGCCCGGCTGTAGTAGCGGTGGCAGTTCTTGCCGGCGACCTTGGCCTGGTACATGGCGATGTCGCCGTTCTTCAGCAGCGTGGTCGCGTCGTTGGCGTCGTCCGGGAACAGGGTGATGCCGATCGAGGTGCCGAGGAACACCTCGCGCCCCTGCACGTTGAGCGGATGGCGCAGGTCGCGCACCAGCCGCTCGGCCAGCTGCGCCGACACCTGCGGCACGTCGCCGGCCTGCACCAGGATCACGAACTCGTCGCCGCCGAAGCG
>DNXT01000371.1:1963-2675 GCA_003505795.1 Lysobacteraceae bacterium
CTTGAAGTCGTCGATGTCGGCGAACAGCAGCGCCAGCTGGCGCCCGGAGGTACGCGCGGCCATCAGCCGGTGATCCAGTCCCTCGCGGAACGCCAGGCGGTTGGTCAGGCCGGTCAGCGCGTCGGTGTAGGCCATGTGCCGCACCTCGCGGTCGTGGCGGGCGATGCTCTCGCTCATCCGCCCGAACGCACGCACCAGCTCGCCGACCTCGTCCCGGCGCCGGCTGCGCGGCGGGTCGATCGCGTAGTCGCCGTCCTCGATCTGCTTGGCCGCCGCGGCCAGCCAGCGGATCGGCGCCACCAGCGTGCGCTGCGCGTAGGCCGCCACCACCACGCCGATCGCCACCAGCGCCGCCAGCAGCAACAGCAGCCACCACAGGTCGCGCTTGCCGACCTCGTCCAGGCGCTGCCCCAGCGAGGCGTTCGCCTGCGCCTCGAGCTGGCGTACCCGCGCCAGCGACATGCCGACCCGCACCCCGCCGATCCGCTCCTTGCCGATCAGGATCGGCATCGACACGTCCAGCACCTCGGGCGAGGCCTGCACCAGCAGCCCGTCGGCGGCCACCGCGCGCGCGGCCAGCGGATCCTGCAGGCGCTGGCCGTAACCGGCGATGTCCACCGAACCGTCGTGGACCAGCCTGCCCTCGACGTCGTAGACCTGCACGTAGCTGACCACCTGCTGGCGGGCGGTATTGCGCACCAGCGCGCCGATC
>DNXT01000371.1:2859-3089 GCA_003505795.1 Lysobacteraceae bacterium
TTGCGCACCAGCGCGCCGATCCCGTCCAGGTCCGAGTAGTACAGCGGGTTGGCCAGCGCGTCCGCCAGCTCGGTGGCGAGCGCCTCGCCGCGCGAACGCAGGCTGCGATCGAACAGCTCGTGGATGATGCCGCCGCTCAGCGAGCGCACTTCGCGCTGCATCGCCGCCTGCCGCTGCAGCACCAGGCCGAGGATGGCGACCAGCAGCACGAACACCACGCCCATCACCAG
>DNXT01000116.1:0-416 GCA_003505795.1 Lysobacteraceae bacterium
CGGTCTCGGCATTCCTGCTGAACCGCTCTTCCGATCTACCCATGCCGCCAGCGCCTGCGACTGGCGCTGGCCCAGCTCGGACAGCGGCACGTCGGCGTCGCGATGCTCCAGCTCGATCAGCGTCACGCCTTCGGCCTCGGCCCGGTCGCGCGCCACGTTGCCGGCGCTCTGCCCGTGCCGCACCACCCACAACCGCGCCGGCCACCGCGCCGACACCCCCGCCACCGCACTCTTCTCGCCCACCCTGCTCTCCCGTTCCGCGATGCCGGGATGTGTCGCACAGGCGCCGTGAATGCCTGGTCGAACGTGGTCAGGTGCGATGCCGCGTGGGAAACATTCGCGTCGTATCGCCAGCGCGGCGCCCTGAAGGATGAAGCACGGCAGGCCCGGCATCGGCCCCTCTCCCACCGGGAGAG
>DNXT01000116.1:594-8871 GCA_003505795.1 Lysobacteraceae bacterium
TTGTGAATGTCGATTCGCCCTTAGCCCCTCTCCCATCGGGAGAGGAAGAGGGGTCGGGGTGAGGGTACGGGCGAAGCCGCACCGCAACTAACTGCCCATCGCCGCGATGGCGATGAAGATGGATCAGTGCAAGCGCACGCCGCACGACCTTCCGGCACGCTCCAATGGCTGACAGGTGGACAGCGGCAGCGCCGGGCCGTGTTGGCTGCCGGCCGCCGGAGACCCAAGCCCCACGGCGTAGACGGCCCGTTCCTCGCCCACGCCGGATCGCAGACGAGGCTCCCGGAGCGACTGGCCAAGCACTTCTGTCAGCACCTCGCGCATCTCGGCGGCCGCCTTGAAGATCGTGTCTCCCACCATGGGCAAGGTGTGGTCGGCGAAATCGGCCGTATGGCTGGCCACCACCACGTCGGCATGGGCCGAGATCGTCTCGAACAAGAGGCGGAGCCGGTCGACCTGCTCCAGCGTGACCCCGAAGAGGAAGCGATCGGTTTCCGTGCCGGGCGCTTCCGGCACCGCTTCGTCCACGGCATCGCGTTCGGCTGCGCTCGCCTTGCCCGTCCGCAGCGCCGGCCACGACACCTCGTCCAGCACCAGGTCCACCTGGTCCGCCAGCAGCTCCAGGCAGAACGCCAACTGGCCCATGCGCACCTCCGGCGCGCATTCCCTCGCCTCGTCCGCGACGCGCGGCTGCGCCAATCGCGACAGGAACGTGATGTAGTCGCTCAGCCTCGCCAGCCGGAACTGGCCGTCCTCGGGCAGGAAGTAGCCCGGCATATCCTTGTCGTCGAACACGTGCCCAGACATCGTCGCCTCCTCGTTCCATAGAGTGGCCCGCCCGCCGCGAACGGCGGACGGGAAGTCGGGAGGCTAGAAACCGTGCATAGCCGGCGGGCTTATTTCCCTTGCGGGTGTTGTATTCGCCGCCCTCCCGACGCAGGCATCACGTCGGTTGCGCCCGCGAAAAACATGCAGGCACAAAAAACCCACCGGTTTGTCGGAGGTGGATACCGCTATGCAAGGAGTTTCTAGGCTCCGTAAGGCCGAGAATGCTACCGAAGCCAAGCCGAGTCAACCGGGTATTACCATAGCCGCAACCGCCGACAGCGATCGCCCCGCGCCATGCCCGATGCACTCCACGAACTCCAGTCCGCCATGCGCCGATTCGCACAGGAGCGCGACTGGGAGCAGTTCCACAGCCCCAAGAACCTCGCCATGGCCCTCAGCATCGAGGCGAGCGAGCTGATGGAGCATTTCCAGTGGCTCACCGAGGCGCAGAGCCGTGCCCTTACGGACGAGCGCAAGGCTCAAGTCGGCACCGAGATTGCCGATGTCCTGCTTTACCTGCTGCGCCTGTGCGACGTATTGCAGATCGATCCGGCCGATGCCGCGCGCCGCAAGCTGGTGCTCAATGCGGAGAAGTATCCGGTCGAACTGGCAAAGGGCCGCAGCGACAAGTACACGGAACTGCACGGAAACAAGCCAGCAGCAGGGAAAGATCCCGCGTGATCGTCTACCAGTCCACCCGGTACAGGCGTTCCACCGCCTGCTCGGCGTGCGATCCGGCCATGTCGAACGTGGTGGCGGTCGTCTCCTGGCGCGAAACTTGGCAGTAGCTGCAGGTGTGGTGGCACCGAAGCGAAACCACGAAGATGTGAAGGGCCGGCCCGCCCAGAATGTAGGACTTGCGGCTGCGGATCTGGCTGAGCAGCGCAGACAGGCTGCTCCGGCCGGTCTCGGCCATGGCCAGGTGACGTGCCTCCAAGTCGACGAACAGGGACGAATCGGTGGCCAGTTCATGCGAGGCGAATCGCTGAAGATCCTCCATCCCCATCAGCAGCCAATCCCCGGCCATCGAGGACACGAACGCCCGTTCCGGATCCCAGGGAAGGCGCCGGAACCGAAACGGCAGCAATTGATATGCCTGGGGGGGCGGCAAACGCCTGCGGCGGCCTAAACCTGGACATCGACTGCCACTGGAGGCTGGGCTTGCAGCAAGGCCGCCCGAATCAGGTCCTGCTGCAGCCCGGCCGTCTCTGCACGAACCAATGCCCTGAGGCGCTCGTCCAGCAAGTCCCGAGAAAACCGGACGGAAAGATCGGCCGGCAAAGGTCCGCCGCCCAAGGCCGAGAAGACCACGGCCAAACCGTCGCCTTGGATCGTCAGCGCCACATTCATTTGGCCCGTGTAGCGATGCGCCGCCCGGGCCACTACTTCGTCTGAATACAGACGTCGATCAACAACGTATTGCGAGCTTTCCATCGCTCATCCCCCCTGGATAGGCAGACTCTGCTCCTTACGGGCAACGGTTGCAATCCGGGACAGCAGTGCCCTCCTATTCATAACTTGATCAAGAAGCCGCGGGGAGGCTCCCTTAGATTTCTTGGAGACATCCAAGCTGGCGGCCCATGATCGAAAAAATTGCTTCGATTCTTCAACAAGATGCCGCTGATCAGCTCGGCAGATGAGCCGAATAGCGCCGATTATCGGCTCATGTCATGCAGACACGAGGAAGGCCGCCATCCTGTCCCTCTTTCTTTCACACGACGGGAGAGGCGGCGAGACACTGGATCAAGCAAACACGGCCCGGTTGACTTACCGTCGGAAGTAAACCTGATCCCAAGTTTGTGGGGTGTCATCTGGACTGGTGGAGAACCGGCTTCAGGCTCCGGGTGCCCGTGCGTCGGGGGCCTGGAACGATTGCCACAGCGAAGTGGCCGTGAACCATGCCGGCAACTGGGTGGCACGGATGCGCAACTCGTCCCCGTCCACGATTTCGGCCAGCAACTCATGGGCCTCGCCCGAGTTGTCGAACACGTAGGCGCGGTTGGACGCCGCGCAGGCATCATCCAGCAGGTCGATCGAGCGGCGGTAGCGCTTGCGAACGCGATCTTCCGGTACATCGTGGCCCCCCTGCGCGACCCGCTGCGCGACACGGGCCAGGTTGATGGCGGGATCGTCGGTGGCAACGAAGTAGAGGTAGGTGCGATAACCGCGTTCCTGCGCCTCGCGCATGAAGTCGATCTTGTCCGGCGAGGACATCACCGTTTCGAAAGTGAACGTAGTGCCCTGCTCCAGCAATTCCCTCCGAAGCGCATCGGCCAACACTGCAGCCACGTAGGAGTTGACGCTTGCGGCAGGCAATCGCAACACGTCGCCCGCTTCAAGCACCAGCATTTCAGCCACCCCGTCCATGCCATGCTGGCGCAATAGGACGGAGCCAGCCAAGTGACCGCGCAAGCGTTGCTGCAAGTCCGCAGGCGGTCGCCGCAGCTGGAACGACGACAGATCCAAGGCATTGGCCCTGGCGCAGTTGCCGCTCGATGTCGTCGGCGTTCACATAGACCCCGATCCATTCGGGGCGCAGCAACCCCAGGATGGTGCTCTTGCCGGATCCATTGGGGCCTGCAAAGACCCTCATGCGGGGCTGGGCGGCACCTATGCCCGTTTCGGCTCCATCCGCAGCTCGTGGCATGAGCCACTCAGCACTTCGTCGCCGGCTTGGATGCCGTTGGCTTGGGGCCAGACGTGCGAACCCGCTTGAGCACGGTCCCCACTGAGGCGGGCGTGCTGTCGGGCAGACGCTTGATCACCACGTCCTGGCCACTCGCCCGACGCTCCACCAGCAAGCCACCTACCGACTTCATCACCACCCGTCCGGCCTGCTTCAGGGCTCGCGCATTCGCCTCGCGGCCGGCCCGAGCGGCCAATGCCGGGATGCGGTCTTCGGCGGACCGCATGGACGCTTCGTTGAGCGGTTTGGCGCGGCGCATAGTGGAAGCTCCTCTGTCGCGAAGAGCCATCATTGTGCTACGTAAGCGCCGTGGCTGCACCAGGGCTCCACGCGGCACCGGGAATCCGCTGCGTGCGTGAGCCAAACGACAACGCCCATTCAGGTTCACGCACAAAGCAAGAAAGGCCCTCACGGGCCTTTCCTTGAAGCATCGCCCTCTCCCTTGCGCAGGAGAGGGCACAAGGCCAGAAGGTTACGCCGGGCCTTGGATCAGGCGAACGGATCCTGCAGCACCATCGTGTGGTCACGGTCCGGACCGGTCGAGACGATGCTGATCGGACAGCCGGCCAGTTCCTCCAGCGCGCGCAGGTAGGCGCGCGCGGCGACCGGCAGCTTGTCCCACTCGGTGATGCCGTGGGTGTTCTCGTTCCAGCCCGGGAACTCCAGGTACACCGGGGTGCACTCCTCCCAGCCCTGCGCGTCCAGCGGCGCGTACTCGGTGCGCTTGCCGCGGTATTCGTAGGCGATGCACACCTTCAGCTTCTCCATGCCGTCGAGCACGTCGAGCTTGGTGATGCACAGGCCGGAGATGCCGTTGATCGCCACCGCGCGCTTGAGCGCGACGATGTCCATCCAGCCGCAGCGGCGCGGGCGGCCGGTGGAGGCGCCGTACTCGGCGCCGCGGTCGCGGATGCCCTGGCCGACCTCGTCGTCCAGCTCGGTCGGGAACGGGCCGCCGCCGACGCGGGTGGCGTAGGCCTTGGCGATGCCCAGCACGTAGTCGATCGCGTCCGCGCCCACGCCGGTGCCGGCCAGCGCGCCGCCGACGGTGGTGTTGGAGCTGGTCACGTACGGGTAGGTGCCGTGGTCGATGTCCAGCAGCGCGCCCTGCGCGCCCTCGAACAGCACGCGCTTGCCCTGCTTGCGCAGGTCGTGGAGGATGCCGGCCACGTCGTACTTCATCGGCTGCACGTACTCGCCGAACGCCAGCGCCTCGTCGAAGGTCTTCTGGAAGTCGACCGCCTCCACGCCCAGGTACTTGGTCAGCACGAAGTTGTGGTAGTCCAGCGCGGTGCGCAGCAGCTCTTCCAGCTGCGGCGGGTAGTGCAGGTCGGCGATGCGGATGCCGCGGCGTGCCACCTTGTCCTCGTAGGCCGGGCCGATGCCGCGGCCGGTGGTGCCGATGGCCTTGCCGCCGGCGGCCTTCTCGCGGGCCTGGTCCAGGGCGATGTGGTACGGCATGATCAGCGGCGCGGCCGGCGAGATCTTCAGGCGCGAACGCACTTCCACGCCGGAGGTCTCCAGCTCCTCGATTTCCTTCTGCAGCGCGGCCGGCGAGATCACCACGCCGTTGCCGATCAGGCACAGCGCGTCTTCGCGCAGGATGCCGGACGGGATCAGGTGCAGCACGGTCTTCTTGCCGTTGATGACGAGGGTGTGGCCGGCGTTGTGGCCGCCCTGGAAGCGCACGACGGCACCGATTTCCTCGGTGAGCAGATCGACGATCTTGCCCTTGCCTTCATCGCCCCACTGGGCACCGAGAACGACAACTGACTGACCCATGACGGGTGACTCCTTGGTTTTCTGCGGCCATCGGGGCCGCGGGATGGGACCATGCGCGGGCGGCAGGCGGCGCCTTGGCGAAGCTCCATCGGGGAGCTCCAGGCGGCGCAAGGCCCTGACACGGAAAAAGCCGGACGGGGTGCTCTGGATGGAGCGGGCCCGGCCGGCTTTTGTGCATTATCCGGGTTTCCGGTGGTGGCTACCACCCTGGGGGATTCGGGGTTAAGCCGCGGTTTGCGGCGGCCGGCCGGGTGATGAAAGGCTGCCCCCATCCGCCTTTCGGGCACCTTCCCCCGCTGGGCGGGGGAAGGGAAATCCGTCGGGCCGATCGCCGGCGTCTGCCGGCTCCGCGCCGGGGGAACGGCGATTCAGTGGCGGACCGCCCACAGGCACAGCAGGCCGATCGCCAGGGTGACGGCACCGAAGACGCGCAGCTGGAAGCTGTGCATGCCGAGCAGTCGCTCGACCAGGCGCTTCCAGGCGAACGGGGCCGCGAACAGGAACAGTCCTTCGAGGACGGCGACCAGGCACAGGGCGGAGAAGAAGTCTTGCATGGCGATGGCGCTGAGAAGTCCAGGGAGCAGGCAGTCCCTTCTCCCTGCGGGAGAAGGTGCCCGAAGGGCGGATGAGGGTGCGCCGCAGGAAACCATTGGTCGCGGCATTGAAGAACGCGTCGCCACGCGTCAGGTAAAGGGGAACCACGGCAAGCAGCCGATGTCCTGATCGTTTGCCGGACGTACGCGTAGCGACGCGTTCTTCAATGTGACTGCCGAGGGGTCCTTGCGGCGCCCCTCTCCCCTCTCTCCCCGAGGGGAGAGGGGCTTCGAGGCGCGGTCAACGATCGCTCTTGAGGTACTGCAGGAACGGGTCGTTCCGGTCCAGCACGATCACGCCGTTGTTGTCGGTCAGGCCGACGCGATAGGCCTCCAGGCTGCGGTAGAACGCATAGAACGCCGGATCGCGGTTGCCGGCCAGGCCGTACACGCGCGCGGCCTCGGCGTCGCCCTCGCCGCGCAGCTTCTGCGCGTCGCGCTCGGCGTCGGCCACGATCACGGTGCTCTCGCGGTCGGCCTGGGCACGGATGCTCAGCGACTGCTCCTCGCCTTCGGCACGCAGCTTGGACGCTTCCTGCTTGCGCTGGGCGCGCATGCGCTCGTACACGTCGGTGATCACCTGGCTGTCGGTCGGCAGGTCGATCTGCTTGATGCGCAGGTCGGTGATCTGCATGCCCAGGCCCTTGACCGCGGCGTTGATGCCGCTGAGCTGGTTGGCGATCAGCTCGCTGCGGTCGCCGGAGACCAGCTGCTGCAGGGTGCGCGAGTTGATCTGGTTGCGCAGCGAGTCGGTGATGATCGGCGCCAGGCGGGCGTTGGCCACCGATTCCTCGCCGCCGGTGGCACGGTAGAACGCGCGCACGTCGGAGATGTAGCCGATGGCGAAGAAGTCGACGCTGACGTCCTTCTGCTCGGCGGTGAAGTAGCGCGCCGGCGCGGTGTCGAGCACCTGGAAGCGGCGGTCGAACACGCGTACCGATTCGACGACCGGGATCTTGAAGTGCAGGCCGGGCTTGAGGTCGGCGCGCACCACGCGGCCGAGGTTGAGCACCATCGCGGTCTGGTCTTCGCGCACCACGAACAGCGAGCCGAACAGGCCCAGCAGCACGACCACCGCCAGACCGATCCACAAGGAATTCTTCATCACGGGGTCCCCTCACGGCCGGTCGAACGCGAACTGCGGTCCGGGTTGCGGATACTGTCGGCCGAGCCGCCCTGCAGCGGCGGCATCACCACGTCCTGCGGCAGCAGCGACGGCACGTTGGCGCCGCCCGGCAGCGCCGGCTTGGCGCCGTCGGCCGGCATCGGCACGTAGATCAGCTGGCGGCCGTCGCCGCCGATGACCTTGCGGTTCTCCGACAGCACCTTCTGCACGGTTTCCAGCCACAGGCGCTTGCGGGTGACTTCCGGCGCGCCGGCGTACTGCTGCTGCAGCAGGGTGAAGCGGTCGGCGTCGCCCTCGGCCTTGGAGATGGTGGCGTCCTTGTAGCCTTCGGCCACGGTGCGGATGCGCGAGGCCTGGCCGCGGGCTTCCGGCACCACCTTGGCGGCATAGGCCTGGGCCTCGTTGATCAGGCGCTCGCGCACCTGCTGGGCGCCGTTGACCTCGTCGAAGGCCGGCTTGACCTCTTCAGGCGGGCGCGCGTCGGGCAGGGTCACGCCGGTGACCACCAGGCCGGTGTTGTAGGCGGCCAGCGAGGTCTGCAGGCGTTCCTTGGCGGCGGTGGCCAGCGGACCGCGGTTGTTGAGGACGGCGTTGAGGTCGGAGCGGCCGACCTGCTCGCGCACCGCGCTCTGCGCGGCCTGCTCCAGCACCAGGTCGGCGTTGCGCGACCCGAACAGGTACATGCGCGGATCGTCGATGCGGTACTGCACGTTCAGCGAGACGTTGACGATGTTCTCGTCGCGGGTCAGCACCGGCACCTGGTTGGAGAAGGTCTTGATCTCGGTGGCGTTGACCTTGCGCACCGACTCCAACGGCCACGGCAGCTTGAAGTTCGGGCCCGGCTGCAGGATCCGCGAGAACTGGCCGAAGCGCAGCACCACGCCGCGCTGCTGCTCGCCGATCAGCTGGAAGCTGGAGAACAGCACCAGCAGGACGGCCGCGACCAGTACCCAGCGCCAGACGCCGCCGTCCAACAGCTCCTTCAGCGGACCGGGCAGGCCGCCCCAGCCCCCGCCGCCATTGCCGCCACCGCGCGGATTCCATCCTCCGCGCCGGTTCTCGCCCGGGCCGTCTCCGCCCTTGCCGCCGGGTGTATTCCAGGCCATGCACGCTCCATCAAAGGAAAAGCGGCTGCGCGGGCCATTCCCGCTGTGCCGCCGTAATAGTTGTCCGTCCGATTCTACAAGATGGGGCGGACCCGACGGTTTGGAAGGGGCGGCCCGGTATTTTTCCGTTTACCCGGCCCCTGGCGCAGGCCGGAA
>DNXT01000223.1 GCA_003505795.1 Lysobacteraceae bacterium
GGCACCTGCCCCCGCACGCGGGGGAAGGGAGGCTTGCCGGGCATCGATATCCAGGGGGCTTGAATGTCGATTCGACCTCGGGGTTTGGTCCCAGCCGGGCCGCCCGCGACGCGAACGGGAACGGGCAGGCTGCGGCCTGCCCGCTTGCCGACGAAGGGCCGGCCGGCCCCGGATCAGCCGAGGATGCCCGGCAGGTCCAGTCCCTTGTCGCGGGCGCATTCGATGGCGATCGCGTAGCCGGCGTCGGCATGCCGCATCACGCCGCTGGCCGGATCGTTCCACAGCACCCGCGCGATGCGCCTGGCGGCCGCCTCGGTGCCGTCGCAGACGATGACCATGCCGGCGTGCTGCGAGAAGCCCATGCCGACCCCGCCGCCATGGTGCAGCGAGACCCAGGTCGCACCGCTGGCGGTGTTGAGCAGGGCGTTGAGCAGCGGCCAGTCGGAGACCGCGTCCGAACCGTCGGCCATCGCTTCGGTCTCGCGGTTGGGCGAGGCCACGCTGCCCGAATCCAGGTGGTCGCGGCCGATCACCACCGGCGCCTTCAGCTCGCCCTTGGCCACCATCTCGTTGAAGGCCAGTCCCAGGCGGTCGCGATCGCCCAGCCCGACCCAGCAGATCCGCGCCGGCAGGCCCTGGAACCTGATCTTCTCGGCGGCCATGTCCAGCCAGCGGTGCAGGTGCGGATCGCCGGGGATCAGCTCCTTGACCTTGGCATCGGTCTTCGCGATGTCCTCGGGATCGCCGGACAGTGCGACCCAGCGGAACGGGCCGACGCCGCGGCAGAACAGCGGACGGATGTAGGCGGGCACGAAGCCGGGGAAGTCGAACGCATCGGCCACGCCTTCCTCCAGCGCCATCTGCCGCAGGTTGTTGCCGTAGTCCACGGTCGGCACGCCGAGCGCGTGGAAGCCGAGCATGGCGCGGATGTGGTCGGCCATCGAAGCGCGTGCGGCCGCTTCCACTTCCTTCGGCGCGGACACGCGTTTCTCGTCCCACTGCTCCACGCTCCAGCCCTGCGGCAGGTAGCCGTTGACCGGGTCGTGGGCGGAGGTCTGGTCGGTGAGCAGGTCCGGCCTGACGCCGCGCGCGAGCAGCTCGGCCAGCACGTCGGCGACGTTGCCGAGCAGGCCGACCGAGCGCGGCTGCCTGGCCTTGCACGATTCGTCGATCAGGCGCAGCGCTTCGTCGAGGTCGTCGGTCCAGGTGTCCAGGTAGCCGGTGCGCAGGCGCATGTCGATGCTGCTCTTGCGGCATTCCACCGCCAGGCACGAGGCGCCGGCCATCACCGCGGCCAGCGGCTGCGCGCCGCCCATGCCGCCGAGGCCGCCGGTGAACAGCCAGCGTCCGGAAAGATCGCCGCCGTAGTGCTGGCGGCCCATCTCGACGAAGGTCTCGTAGGTGCCCTGCACGATGCCCTGCGCGCCGATGTAGATCCAGCTGCCGGCGGTCATCTGGCCGTACATCGCCAGGCCCTTCCTATCCAACTCGTTGAAGTGGTCCCAGTTGGCCCAGCGCGGCACCAGGTTGGAGTTGGCGATCAGCACGCGCGGCGCGTCGGCATGGGTGCGGAACACGCCGACCGGCTTGCCGGACTGCACCAGCAGGGTCTGGTCGTCGTCCAGGCGCTTGAGCGTGGCGAGGATGGCGTCGAAGGATTCCCAGTCGCGCGCGGCGCGGCCGATGCCGCCGTAGACCACCAGTTCCTCCGGGCGCTCGGCCACGTCGGGATGCAGGTTGTTCTGGATCATGCGGAACGGGGCCTCGGTCAGCCAGCTCCGGGTGTTGAGCGCGGGGCCGGTGGGGGCCTTGACGACGCGGCTGGGATCACGACGGGTCATTGGATTTTCCTCTTCATTTCCGTTGAGAGTCCGTGCATGGATGCGCGGGCTTTCGCGAAGGAGTCGCATGAAGCGTCCGCACACGGATGTGCGGGCTTGTGCGAGGGATTTGCATCAAGTGCCCGCATGTGGAGGCGCGGGCTTTTGCGTGGCACCCGCGCCCATGGCGAAGTCGAGGCAGGCGGCCAGCACCTGCTGCAGCACCGCGCGCAGCGGCGCGGCGCGTTCGGGCTGCCAGGGCGTGGGCCAGTTGTCGGGCGTGGGCGTGGCCGGCTCGTCGATGTAGCCACGGCAGGCCAGCTCCATCTGCAGGCTGTGCACGCCGTTGCCGGGATCGGCGTGGTGGCGGGTGATCCAGCCGCCCTTGAAGCGGCCGTTGCGCACCGTGCTCATGCCGCTGGCGCGGCACAGCCGTTCGACCGCGTCGGCCAGGCCGTTGGCGCAGCTGCTGTCGCCATTGGTGCCGAGGTTGAACTGCGGCAGCTCGCCGTCGAACAGGTGCGGGATGCGCGAGCGGATCGAGTGCGCGTCGTAGACCACGATGCTTGCGTGCTTGGCGCGCAGGCGTGCGATCTCGGCGGCCAGCGCGTCGTGGTAGGGCACGAACCAGTTGGCGCGGCGGCGCGCGATGGCGGCGGCGTCCGGTTCGGCGCCGGCCTTGTACAGCGGCTGGTCGTCGAAGGTGGTCAGCGGGCACAGGCCGGTGGTGTTCTGGCCCGGATACAGCGAGGCGCCGGACGGATCGCGGTTGACGTCGATCAGCGAGCGCGAGATCGCGGTGCGGATCGTGGTGGCGCCGAGCCCGCGGGCGAAGTCGTAGAGGTGGTGTACCCACCAGTCGGCATCGCGCCGCGCCAGCCACGGCGAGGCGAAGCCGTCGGACTCGCTGGCCGGCAGCTCGGTGCCGGTGTGCGGGAAGCTGACGATCAGCGGGGCATCGCCGCGGTGGATGTCAAGCCAGTCGCCGGTGGGCATGGCGGGGTTCCTTTGAAAAGGGAATGGACAGGGCGGCCTTCATCCGGCGCTGCGTGCCACCTTCTTCTCCCGCCCGCGGGAGAAGGATTCGGCCCTGTTGCACGGAGAGGCCTGGGCGACGGCCTGGCGCTTCCCTTCTCGCGCGCGCGGGAGAAGGTGCCCGAAGGGCGGAT
>DNXT01000146.1 GCA_003505795.1 Lysobacteraceae bacterium
GGCGACGGGCGACGGGCGTCGGCGCGCAGGGAAGCGGCAATCCTGGGCGTCGGCCCGCCGACGGGGCCGAGGCCCGGCCCCATGCGCACCCCATGCGCAAGCGTGGCGAGGGCGCTTCCATGAACACGCCGCTGTTCCATGGGATACCGGCGGCATCGAGCTTCGGCGGCGCGGGCGGGCCCGTTACACTATGCCGCTCCACGGAAGTCTGCATGCACGGTCTCAATCCCCCCCAACGCGCCGCGGTCCTGCACTGCGAAGGCCCCCTGCTGGTGCTTGCCGGCGCCGGCAGCGGCAAGACGCGCGTGATCGTGGAGAAGATCGCGCACCTGATCGGCAGCGGCCGCTACCCGGCCAAGCGCATCGCCGCGATCACCTTCACCAACAAGTCGGCCAAGGAAATGCGCGAGCGCGTCGGCAAGCGCATCCGCAGCGAGGCCGCCGACGGCCTGACCATTTGCACCTTCCACGCGCTCGGGCTGAAGTTCCTGCAGATCGAGCACGCCGCGGCGGGGTTGAAGCGCGGCTTCTCGATCTTCGATTCGGACGATGCCGCCGCGCAGATCAAGGACCTGATGCACGGCGCCAAGCCCGATGCGATCGAGGACGCGAAGAACCTGATCTCGCGGGCCAAGAACGCCGGGCTGTCGCCCGAGCAGGCGCTGGCGGCGGCGCGCAGCAACCGCGAGAAGGAGGCGGCGAGCCTGTACGAGCGCTACCAGGCGCGGCTGACCACGTTCAACGCGGTGGACTTCGACGACCTGATCCGGCTGCCGGTGCAGATCCTCGAATCCCACCCGGAGATCGTGCTGGGCTGGCGCGAGCGCATCGGCTACCTGCTGGTGGACGAATGCCAGGACACCAACGATGCCCAGTATCGCCTGCTGAAGATGCTGGCCGGGCCGCGCGGCAACTTCACCTGCGTGGGCGACGACGACCAGAGCATCTACGCCTGGCGCGGCGCCAACCCGGAAAACCTGCAGCAGATGGCGGTCGACTACCCGGCGCTGCAGATCGTCAAGCTGGAGCAGAACTACCGCTGCTCCAACCGGGTGCTGCGCGCGGCCAACGCGCTGATCGCGCACAACCCGCACGAGCACCTGAAGACGCTGTGGAGCGACCAGAAGGACGGCGAGCGCATCCGCGTGTGGGAATGCCGCGACAGCGAGCACGAGGCGGAGAAGGTCGCCGCCGAGATCTCCTTCCTCGGCACCGCCAAGCAGGTGCCGTGGAGCGACTTCTGCATCCTGTTCCGCGGCAACTTCCAGTCGCGCCCGCTGGAGAAGGCGCTGCAGCTGCTGCGCGTGCCCTACCACATCACCGGCGGCACCGCGTTCCTGGAGCGGCAGGAGGTCAAGGACGTGCTGTCGTGGCTGCGGCTGGTCGTCAACCCCGACGACGACGCGGCGTTCCTGCGCGCGGTGCAGGCGCCCAAGCGCGAGGTCGGCGCCACGTCGCTGGCCAAGCTCGCCGAGCTGGCCGCGGCCAAGCACGTGCCGATGTCGCGCGCCGCCGAGTCGGTCGGCGCGCTGCAGCAGCTGCCGCCGCGCGCGGCCAACGGCCTGAGCAACTTCTCCGACATCCTGCGCGAGCTGCGCGAGCAGGCGCCGCGGATCCCGGCGGCGGACCTGGTGCGGCAGCTGGTCGAGATCTCCGGCCTGCTCAACGAACTGCGCAACCAGTCCAAGGACGAGGCCGGCTTCCAGCGGCGCAAGCGCAACCTCGACGAACTGGCCGAGTGGTTCGAGGGCGGCCCGCGCGGCGCCAGCGTCGGCGACCTGGCCTCGCAGCTGGCGCTGCTGTCGCGCAACGACAAGGACGACGGCGGCAACCAGGTGCGGATGATGACCATGCATGCGTCCAAGGGCCTGGAGTTCCGCTACGTGTTCATCGTCGGCTGCGAGGACGGCGTGCTGCCGCACGAGGTGAGCCTGGAGGAGGGCAACCTGCAGGAGGAGCGGCGGCTGCTGTACGTGGGCATCACCCGCGCCAAGGAGCAGCTGTGGATGAGCTACAGCAAGCTCACCCGCCGCTTCGGCGAGTCGATCCGGCTCAAGCCCAGCCGTTTCTTCGATGAGCTCCCGGCCGAGGAGCTGCAGCGCGACGGCGCCGACCCGGTGGCCGATGCCGAGCGCAAGAAGGAACGCGCCAGCGCGGGACTGGCGGCGATCCAGGCGCTGTTCGACTGAGGCTTGCCGGCGATGCGTGGCCGCGCCACGCTATCGATCCGGCCCGTGCTCCTGCATGGTGCGCGCAGGCCGTTCAATCCGATGCACTATCCGCCGCTGCGAGGAGCCGACTTGGCCGTAGTGATCGAAACCGAACGCCTGCGACTGCGCGAGCTCGACCCGGGGCGCGACGCCGCGGCGATGCTGGCCCTGCTCAACGATCCCGGCTTCCAGGCCGGCATCGGCGACCGCGGCGTCCGCACCGAGGCCCAGGCCGCCGACTATCTGCGCAGCTGGGCCGGCGCGCAGTACGCCACGCACGGATTCGGCCACTACCTGATCCAGCTGCGCGACGCCGGCGCGTTCGTCGGGACCGCCGGATTGATCCAGCGCCCGGACCTGCAGGTGCCGGACATCGGCTATGCGCTGCTGGGTGCGTACCGCGGCCAGGGCTATGCGTACGAGGCCGCGCAGGCGGTGATGCGGTACGCGCGCGACGTGCTCGGCCTGCGCGCGCTGTGCGCGATCGTGTCGCCCGACAACGCCGCCTCGCGGCGGTTGCTGGAGAAGCTCGGCCTGCGCCGCGACGGCGAGTACGTGATCGCCGCCGAGCGCGCGCCGCTGGCCTACTACACGGTGGCGCTGGGCTGAGTCCGGGGCGCGCGCAGGCTCGTCGGCGATCAGGGCTGGCGACGCCGGTACGCCACGGGCAGGAGGGCAGGTCCGCGCCGGGGCGTCAGCCTCAGCCGCCCAGGCTCGCCCGCAGCTGCGCCAGCTGTTCCTGCACGGCCCGCAGCTGCTCTTCCAGCGCCTGCACGCGTGTTTCCAGGGCGTGTGGGGCGGGTGCAGGCGCCAGATCGGAAGAGCG
>DNXT01000149.1 GCA_003505795.1 Lysobacteraceae bacterium
CAGGCCACGCCGCGCTTGGGCACGCGCGGGGCAGCGTCATCACTCGGTCTCTTATCGACATAAGCTTCCTCGTTCTTCCTCGCCCCACACGCGCCCAAGCGCGGCGTGGCCTGTCCCAATAGCGTTAACAGGCCCTAGGGGCGAGGCGGCCCTCATCCGGCGCTTCGCGCCACCTTCTCCCGTGCACGGGAGAAGGGAATCGGTACGCGCGGCGTCCGATCCTTCCTCCCAAGCTGGATCCTTGTCTTTTCCACTTCCTCCGCTTGCGCTTGCGCGGTCCTTTCCTCTTTTTTCCTTCCCCAAGCGGGTCCTTTTCTTTTTCCCTTCCCCCGCAAGCGGGGGAAGGTGCCCGAAGGGCGGATGGGGGCCGCCTTGCAGCGAACCCCACGGCCCAACGCTCGATCGTCGCCAGCCCCCGGCGTCGCTGCGATGGTTCGTGCCGGTGGCTGCTCAGGTCAGCGTGCGACCACCGTCCAGCGCCAGCGTCTGCCCGGTCACGTAGCTGGCGTCCTCCAGCAGCCAGCGCACCGCTTCGGCGATTTCCTCCGGCGTGCCGGTGCGCCCGAGCGGCGTGCGTTGCAGCAGCGCCTGCCGCGCCTGCTCGCTCTTGCCGGCTTCCGGCCACAGGATCGCGCCGGGGGCGATGGCATTGACCCGCACGTGCGGCGCCAGCTCCAGCGCGAACGCACGGGTCAGCATGTCCAGCGCGCTCTTCGCCGCCGAATAGATCGGATGGCCGTGAAGCGGCTGGCGGGCATTCACGTCGGTGAGGTTGACGATGGCGCCGCGGCGCGCGGCCAGGTACGGCGCGGCGGCCTGCGAAAGCAGGAACGGTGCGCGCGCGTTGACCGCGAACAGGTCGTCCCACTGGGCCGCGGTCGCGTCGCCGACCGGGGTGGGATAGAAATTGGAGGCGTTGTTGACCAGCGCGTCGAGTCCGTCGAAGCGCGCGATGCACTGCGCGACCAGCCGTGCCGGCACCTGCGGATCGGCGAGGTCGCCGGCCAGCGTCAGCACGCTGCCGGGACGCGCCGCCTCCAGCCGTGCGGCCAGTTCGGCGAGCGCATCGCCGGAACGGTGCGCGTGCAGTGCGAGCCGGTAGCCCTGCGCGTGCAGGTGGGTCGCGATCGCCGCGCCGATGCGGCGCGCGCTGCCGGTGACGAGGGCGGTCCTGCAGGTTCCGGTCATCTGGTTTTTCCGCTCGGCTATGCTGTGCATTGTCCACGCAATCGATGCCGCCATGCACGCCGACCTGCCCACCCCCGATCCCGACGCGCTCGCCCACAGCGCCGAGCTCGTCGCCCACCTGCGCGGCGAGATCGAGGGCTCGGGAGGCGCGATACCGTTCTCGCGGTTCATGGAGCTGGCCCTGTACGCCCCCGGCCTGGGCTACTACAGCGCCGGCGCGAGCAAGTTCGGCGAGAGCGGCGATTTCGTCACCGCGCCGGAGCTGGGGCCGCTGTTCGCCGCGACCGTGGCCGGTGCGGTGGCGCCGGTGCTGCAGCAGCTGGGGCCGCAGGCGCGGGTGCTGGAACTGGGCGGCGGCAGCGGCGCGTTCGCCGAGGTGATGCTCAAGCGCCTGCTGGAGCTGGATGCGCTGCCGGAGCGGTACGCGATCCTCGAGCCCAGCGCGGACCTGCGCGAGCGCCAGCGCGAGCGGCTGGGCAAGTCGCTGATACCGCCGGTGTTCGACCTGCTGGAATGGCTGGACGGCCCGTTCGACGACGACTGGAACGGCCTGCTGTTCGCCAACGAGGTGATCGACGCGCTGCCGACCCCGCGCTTCAGCCTGCGCGACGGCGAGGTGTTCGAGGAAACCGTGGTGCAGGGCGCCGGCGGCCGCTTCGCGCGCGGCGAGCAGCCGGCCGACGCGTTGCTGGGCGCGGCGGTGCGCCATGTGGAACGCTACCTGCAGGCGCCGTTCGCCGACGGCTACCGCTCCGAACTGCTGCCGCAGCTGCCGTACTGGATCCAGGCGGTCGCCGGCGGCCTGCAGCGGGGCGCGATGCTGTTCGTCGACTACGGATATCCGCGCGCGGAGTACTACCAGCCGCAACGCGGCGACGGCACGCTGCGGGCGTTCTACCGGCACCGGGTGCACGGCGACGTCTATGCGTGGCCGGGCCTGCAGGACCTGACCGCGTCGGTGGACTTCACCGCGCTGGCCGAGGCCGGCACCGGCGCCGGATTCGACCTGGCCGGCTACTGCACGCAGGCCAGCTTCCTGCTCGGCAACGGCCTGGACAAGCTGCTGGAAGTGGCCGATACGCGCACCGACGAGGTCGGACGGATACGGCTGCGCGAGCAGGTGAAGCGGCTGACGCTGCCGAGCGAGATGGGCGAGCGCTTCCAGGTGATGGGTTTCTCGCGCGACGTGGACTTCTCCGCGGCGTTCCTGATGGGCGACCTGACCTGGCGCCTGTGAGCATGCCGGCGCTGCGTCCTTTCGTGCGCCCCCTGCCGTGGCTGGGGCTGTGGCTGTCCGGCATCGTCGCGGTGATCGCGGTCTGCCTGGGACCGCCGCCGGAGATTGCGCAGCTGCCGTCCGGCAGCGACAAAGTGGAGCACTTCCTGGCCTACTTCCTGCTGGCATGGGGCGCGGTGCAGCTGTTCGCGGCCCGGCGCGCGCTGCTGTGGTCGACGCTCGGCCTGGTGCTGCTGGGCGTCGCCATCGAGATCGCGCAGGGCGCCTTGACCAGCAACCGCAGCGCCGATCCGATGGATGCGCTGGCCAACGCCGCCGGGGTGGCGGCGGGGATGGCGATGCTGCCGACGCCGCTGCGGGGTTGCCTGCTGTGGCTGGACCGGAAGCTGTTTGGCGTGCGCTGAGGCCGGGGCCGCTGTTGCCGTGTATGCGCCATGCGGTGAAATCTGCTGCTTTCCGTAGGAGCGACTTCAGTCGCGAAGGGCTTTCCCCAGATTCCTTCCGATGGGGAGAAACCCTGGGAAGACTCCGGTCCGCGCCGCAGTGGAATGGAGA
>DNXT01000115.1 GCA_003505795.1 Lysobacteraceae bacterium
GCATGCGCGGCCGCAGCGCGCTGGCGATCGACCGCAACCGGCGACTGCGGCATGCGCTCGAAGTGCGGCACGCCAGCTTCCGCGACCCGGCCTGCATCGCCCTGCTGCGCCGCCACCACGTCGCCCTGGTGGTGGCCGACAGCGCGCACCGCTTCCCCTGCATGGAGGACGTCACCAGCGACTTCGTGTACCTGCGCCTGCACGGCGACACGCAGCTGTACGCCAGCGGCTACGGCGAGGCGGCGCTGAAGCGCTGGGCCGGGCGCGTGCGCGCCTGGGCCGAGGGCGGCGAGCCGGCCGACGCGGCCAGGTCCGGACCACCGGCGCCGCAGCGCGCACGCCGCGACGTGTACTGCTACTTCGACAACGACGCCAAGGTGCACGCCCCCTTCGATGCCCGCAGCCTGCTGCTCGAACTCGGCCTGCCGACGTCCTGCCCGCCGCGCGCGCCGGACTGAAGCGCCCGGCTCACACGCCCATGTAGCGGTGCGGGCGGTGGTTGAACATCAGCACCAGGCTGAGCACCAGCGCGCCGAGCGCCGAGTACAGCACCTTCGACGGCGACAGGATGGACAACGCCGTGCACATCAGCAGCGTGTCGAAGGTCATCTGCACCTTGCCCGCGCTCCAGCCGCGCTCGCGCTGCAGGTAGACGGCGAGGATGCCGATGCCGCCGAGGCTGCCGCGGTGGCGGATGAAGAACAGGATGCCCAGCCCCGACAGCGCGCCGCCGACCAGCGCCGAATACAGCGAGCTCATGTGCGAATAGTCGGCCCAGCGCGGCAGCAGGTCGGTGAGCGCGCCGCAGGCGCCGACCGCGACGAAGGTCTTGAGGGTGAACTCCCAGCCCATCCGCCGCACCCCCAGCCAGTAGAACGGCAGGTTGACGATCACGAACACCAGGCCGAAGTTCCAGGACAGCGCGTAGTGCAGCAGGAACGCGACCCCGGCCATGCCGCCGATCATCAGCCCGCCCTTGGCGAACACCGCCAGGCCCAGCGAGGCCACCAGCGTGGCCAGCACCATGCCCTGCACGTCCTCGGCCACCGAATGGTGGAAGGCGCGCTCGTCGGCGACGGTCCCGGCCGAGTCCGGCGGCGGCGTCAGCGGGCCGGCGGTGAAGACGGCGCCGTCTTCGGGCAAGGGTTCTTGCTCCGGACGGAGATCGGAATCGGGGAGGCTCACGGCAGCGGCATGGACAGGACGAGGGGGCGGCGACAATACTGCGCAACTGGTTACATGTAAAACCAAAAATCAGGGCGAGACCGCCCGGCTGACCGCGGAATCAGGCCAGAAACAGCAGCATCGCCAGCAGCGACAGCACTGCAGCGCGCCCACCGGGACGATCCACAGCCAGTTCCAGACACTGAAGCGCTCGCGCCTGGACTCGGCAATGCCCAGGCTACGCTTGTAGCGGCGCATCCACGTATTCACCGGCAGCAGCGGCACTCCCAGCAGCAGCGACAGCGCGGCCAGCGGCGGGCCGCCGAACGCGTTCAGCGCCAGCCCCCAGAACAGCAGGGTCGCCGCCCATGCGACGAGTGAAGCGGTCGTCGGCGTGCGTCCGCAGATCGCCCCCCAATCGACGCAGGCAGCTGCAGACCCACAGCGGGGCCAGCCCGGCCCGCCACACCGGCATGATCTCCGGGCGGGCTTCGATCGACCGGATCGCATGCCAATTGCGATACAGCCAGTACCAGATGTACGCACCCCATGTGGTCGCGCCCAGCAGCACCAGCTTCGGCCCGGGCGGGGCGAACAAGGCCTGCGACGCCGCCGGCGCGGCGGCCGCCTGCCATGCGACATCCGTGTCGATGCTGGGCATCGATCAACGGACCTCGGCGATCTCCACCCCGTCCAGGCCCTGCGCCAGGGTCTTGGCGTCGCCGCCCTGCGACAGCTTGATGCGCAGGCGCACCTCGTTCTGCGAGTCGGCGTAGCGCAGCGCGTCCTCGTAGGAGATCTCGCCGGCCTGGTACAGCTCGAACAGGCTCTGGTCGAAGGTCTTCATGCCCAGGTTGGTGGATTCCTTCATCACTTCCTTGAGCTTGTGGATCTCGCCGTCGCGGATGTAGTCCTGCACCAGCGGCGTGCCGAGCATGATCTCCATCGCCACCCGGCGGCCCTTGCCGTCCGGGGTCGGGATCAGCTGCTGCGCGACCACGCCCTTGAGGTTCAGCGACAGGTCCATCAGCAGCTGGCTGCGGCGGTCTTCCGGGAAGAAGTTGATGATGCGGTCCATCGCCTGGTTGGCGTTGTTGGCGTGCAGGGTGCACAGCACCAGGTGGCCGGTCTCGGCGAAGGCGATCGCGTGGTCCATGCCCTCGCGGGTACGCACCTCGCCGATCATGATCACGTCCGGCGCCTGGCGCAGGGTGTTCTTCAGCGCGTTCTCCCAGCTGTCGGTGTCGATGCCGACCTCGCGCTGGGTGATGATGCAGCCCTCGTGCTTGTGCACGAACTCGATCGGGTCCTCGATGGTGATGATGTGGCCGGTCGAGTTCTGGTTGCGGTAGCCGATCATCGCCGCCAGCGAGGTCGACTTGCCGGTGCCGGTGGCGCCGACGAAGATGATGATGCCGCGCTTGGTCATCGCCAGGGTCTTGATCACCGGCGGCAGGTTCAGCTCGTCCACGGTCGGGATGCGGGTCTCGATCCGGCGCAGCACCATGCCGACCTGGTTGCGCTGGTAGAAGCAGCTGACGCGGAAACGGCCGACCCCGGCCACGCCGATCGCGAAGTTGCACTCGTGGGTCTTCTCGAACTCCTCGCGCTGCGCCGGCGTCATCACGTTCAGCACCAGGTCGCGGCTCTGCTGCGCGGTCAGCGGCGTCTGCGTGATCGGGGTGATCTTGCCGTGCACCTTGATCGACGGCGCCATGCCCGAGGTGATGAACAGGTCCGACGCCTTCTGGTGCGCCATCAGCTTGAGGAACGAGGTGAAGTCGATGGTGCTCATGGCGGCTCCTCCGGAGCGGGGATTCGGGATTCGGGATTGGGGATTGGCCGGAGCGGGGAGTCGGGCCGGACCCGCCGTTGCGAATCCCCAATCCCGAATCCCCAATCCCGCTTACTCGAACAGGCGCTTGTCCTTGGCGTACTCGCGCGCCTGGTTGCGCGTGATCAGGCTGCGCTTGACCAGGTCCTGCAGGTTCTGGTCGAGGGTCTGCATGCCGACCTGCTGGCCGGTCTGGATCGCCGAGTACATCTGCGCGACCTTGTCCTCGCGGATCAGGTTGCGGATCGCCGGGGTGGCGACCATGATCTCGTGCGAGGCGATGCGGCCGCCGCCGACGCGCTTGAGCAGCGCCTGCGAGATCACCGCGCGCAGCGACTCGGACAGCATCGAGCGCACCATCGGCTTCTCGCCGGCCGGGAACACGTCGATGATGCGGTCGATGGTCTTGGCCGCCGAGCTGGTGTGCAGGGTGCCGAACACCAGGTGGCCGGTTTCCGCGGCGGTCAGCGCCAGGCGGATGGTCTCCAGGTCGCGCAACTCGCCGACCAGGATGATGTCCGGGTCCTCGCGCAGCGCCGAGCGCAGCGCTTCGTTGAAGCCGTGGGTGTCGCGGTGCACCTCGCGCTGGTTGATCAGGCACTTCTGCGAGGTATGCACGAACTCGATCGGGTCCTCGACGGTGAGGATGTGGCCGTATTCGCTCTTGTTGATGTGGTCGATCATCGCCGCCAGCGTGGTCGACTTGCCCGAGCCGGTCGGGCC
>DNXT01000447.1 GCA_003505795.1 Lysobacteraceae bacterium
GACGCTCTTCCGATCTCCCGGCCAGGCACGCTGTCGGCCGCGGCCGGGACCTTCGGCAGGGGAAGCCGGCGACGGCGAGCCGGTACGATCGGGGTCGCGCCGGTGCCGCACGCGGCGGCCGCTCCACCGTTCGAACGAGGCAGATTCTCCACGATGTCCGTATTGCGCCTGACTGCCGCCGTTCTGCTCGGCGTTGCCGCCACCCATGCCGCCGCCCAGGGCCCCGTGCTCGGCGAGGCCGACTACGCCCGCGCCGAGCGCCTGCTGAGCTACCAGGCCCAGCCCCTGGTCGACCACGACGTCGGCCGCGTGCAATGGCTGGACGACCGCCGTTTCGTCTACACCGACCACGATGCCGACGGCGACCGCCTGATGCGCATGGACACGGCCACCGGCAAGGCCGCGCCGCTGTTCGACCAGGCCCGCCTGGCCCGCTCGCTCGACCGCCTGCTGCAGACCGGCAAGCAGCCGCTGCAGGCCGAGCGCCTGTCGATCAAGAAGATCGCGCTCGCCGCCGATGGCCGCTACCGCTTCGAGGTGCGCGGCACCGCGGTGCTGTGCGACGCGCGTGCGCGCTGCGCCAGGGTCTACGCCCGGGACACGCCCGAACCGGGCGTGCTGTCGCCGGACAGGCGCTCGGAAGCCTTCGTCCGCGACTGGAACCTGTGGGTCCGCGATCTCGCCAGCGGCCAGGAAATCCAGCTCACGCGCGACGGCGTGGAGAACTTCGGCTACGCCACCGACAACGCCGGCTGGAAGCACAGCGACAAGGCGATCCTGGAGTGGTCGCCGGACTCGCGCCGGATCGCCACCTTCCAGCAGGACCAGCGCAAGACCGGCGAGATGTACCTGGTCGGCACCGGCGTGGGCCGGCCCACGCTGCAGCGCTGGAAGTACCCGCTGCCCGGCGACGCGGACGTGACCCTGATCGAACGGGTGGTCATCGACGTGCCGGCGAAGCGGGTGGTGCGCCTGCAGATGGCGCCGGACCAGCACCGCTCCACCCTGTGCGACGACGTCAGCTGCGGGCCGGACGGCGGCTGGGACGACGTGAAGTGGGCCCCGGACAGCCGCACCCTGGCGTTCGTGTCTACCTCGCGCTACCACAAGGACGCCTGGTTCCGGATCGCCGACGCGGCGACCGGCAGCGTGCGCACGGTGTTCTCCGAACACGTGGACACCCAGTACGAAAGCGGCAACGGCCGCGCCAACTGGGCCTACCTGCCGGACAGCAACGAGGCGGTGTGGTTCTCCGAACGCAGCGACTGGGGCCAGCTGTACCTGTACGACCTGGCCAGCGGCACGCTCAAGCACGCCATCACCACCGGCGCGGGCAACGTCACCGAGCTGCTCAAGGTCGATGCGGCCTCGCGCACGCTGTGGTTCCGCGGCGTCGGCCGCACGGCCGGCATCGATCCGTATTACCAGCAGTTCTGGAAAGTCAGCCTGGACGGCGGCACCCCGACGCTGCTGACGCCGGAGGCCAGCGACCACGTCGTGTCGCTGTCGCCGGACGCGAAGCGGTTCGTCGATGCCTACTCCACCAGCACCGTGCCGACGGTGACCCTGCTGCGCAGCGCCGACGACGGCACCGCCCTGGCCCCGGTCGCCCGCGCCGACATCCGCCGCCTGCAGGCCGCCGGCTGGGTGCCGCCGCAGCCGATCACGGTGAAGGCGCGCGACGGCAAGACCGACCTGTACGGGCTGATGTTCAAGCCCTCGCACTTCGATCCGTCGAAGAAGTACCCGCTGATCGACTACATCTACCCCGGCCCGCAGACCGGCTCGGTGCGTGGCCGCAGCTTCCTGGCCGGCCACGGCGACAACCAGTCGCTGGCCGAACTGGGCTTCATCGTGGTCGCGATCGACGGCATGGGCACGCCGTGGCGCTCCAAGTCGTTCCACGACGCCTGGTACGGCGACATGGGCGACAACACCCTGCCCGACCAGGTCGCCGGCATCCGCGAACTGGCCCGGCGCCATCCATGGATCGACCTGGACCGGATCGGCATCTGGGGCCATTCCGGCGGCGGCAACGCTTCCACCGGGGCGATGCTGCGCTTTCCGGATTTCTTCAAGGTCGCCTGGTCGGAAAGCGGCAACCACGACAACCGCGGCTACGAGGACGACTGGGCCGAGCGCTACCACGGCGCGCTGGAGGAGAAGGACGGCAAGGGCAACTACGACGACCAGGCCAACGCCAACCACGCCGACCGCCTCAAGGGCCGGCTGATGCTGGTGCACGGCACCCTCGACGACAACGTGCCGCCGTACCTGACCCTGCTGGTGGCCGACGCGCTGATCAAGGCCAACAAGGACTTCGACATGCTGATGATCCCCAACGCGCGCCACGGCTATGCCGGCTATACCCCGTACGTCACCCGGCGCCGCTGGGACTATTTCGTGCGGCACCTGCTCGGCGGCACGCCGCCGGCCGACTACGCGATGAAGCCGATGCCCAAGTGAGGCCGATGCCGGCGGGGTGGCGCGCCGGGGCGGCAGTCGCCGGCATTGCCGCGTGCGGGCCGGTCGGGCACGGCCTGCCCCGGCGCTCCGGCGTCAGTGGCAGTCCCAGTTGTAGGCCACCCGGCTGAAGTCGCGCCGGGCCAGGTCGTCCGGCGCGATGAAGAAGTTCGCCACGCCGACGTCGCCCCACATCATCGCGTCGTCCGAATCCAGCTGCAGCAGCAGCTCGTCGGCGCCGCCGCTGCGCGGATCCTGCTGGGTGAAGGCGGGATAGCCGCCGAGCTTGTGGCCGCCGCCGGAATGCATCTCCCAGACCGCGTCGACCAGGCTGTCCTCGTCCAGCCGGTGCCGCTTCGCGTAGGCCTCCATCGTGCCGTAGGCATTGCCACCGAGCAGGCGGTCGAAGCGGTAGTCGCCCTGGCTGAGCGGCTCGCGGCCGGCGCTGAAACGCATGCGCCGCGGCCGGGTCGGATCCATCGGCAGCCGGTCCGACGGAACTGCCGGCAGCGAGGTCGCGGCCAGCTGCGGGTCGGGCCAGTACACGATGCGGAAATTGCGCTGCTCGCGCAGCTGCGCCAGGCCGAGGTCGCCATCGAAACTGGCCCCGTAGAAGTCGTCCTCGCGCGCGACGAAGAACTGCAGCAGGCCGGCATCGGGATAGCCGGGCATCGATGCCGGCAGCTCGGCGAAGTTGACCTGCGCCAGCAGCGCCAACGGCCGGCCCTCGGCGTCGACCGGTGCAGGCTCGCCATCGGGCCACCACGCCGCACCGCCGACCTTGCTGGCGGTGGCGTCGTCGCGCGCCATCGCC
>DNXT01000452.1:0-4677 GCA_003505795.1 Lysobacteraceae bacterium
CGCCACCGCGCCGGCGGCCGAGGCCGCGCCCGCCGACGGCGGCAGGCTGGAGGATGTGATCGAACACACCCCGTCCTACGTGGTCGGCATTTCCTACCCCAAGGGCCTGGACAGGTACCCGGGGCTGGCCGCGCAGGTCCGCGGCTACGCCGAAGCGGCGCGCGCGGAACTGATGGATGCGGTGGAGGGACTCGGCAACGACAAGCCCACCGCGCCCTACGAGCTGTCGCTGAGCTTCGAGACCGTGCTGGACACGCCCTCGCTGGTGGCGGTGGCCGCCGACGGCAGCCGCTACACCGGCGGCGCGCACGGCGAGCCGCTGGTGGCGCGCTTCGTCTGGCTGCCGCAGCAGCAACGGCTGCTGACCGCGCAGGCGCTGGTGCCCTCCGCCGACGGCTGGGCCGCGATCGGCAACTACGTCAGCGCGCGCCTGCACGAGGACGTGGAGGCGCGCGCGCAGGCCGACAAGCTGTCCCCGGAGGAGTCCGAGTCGCTGCTGAGGAGCGCGGACAAGATGATCGCCGAGGGCACCGAGGCCAAGGCCGAGAACTTCGCCCAGTTCCAGCCGCTGGTCGATGCCGGCGGCCGGATCACCGCGATCCGCTTCGTGTTCCCGCCGTACCAGGTGGGTCCGTATTCGGACGGCACCCGGACCGCGGACGTGCCGGCCAGCGTGCTGCTGCCGCTGGTCGCGCCGGAATACACGGACCTGTTCGTGCACTGATCCGCCGGAGACCCCGCCATGTCGGAACTGCTGCGGCGCAGGGTGGAGGCTTTGCTGGCGGAGGCCGATGTGGCGGTCGCCGGCACCCGTCCCCAGGACATCCAGGTCCACGACCCGCGCTTCTATGCGCGGGTGCTGGCGCAGGCCTCGCTGGGGCTGGGCGAGAGCTACATGGACGGCTGGTGGGACGCCGATGCGCTCGACGTGTTGCTGTACCAGCTGATGAAGGCGCGGCTGGACGAGCGCGTGCACGGCATCGGCGAGATCCGCGATGCG
This sequence comes from Lysobacteraceae bacterium, assembly GCA_003505795.1. Taxonomy (GTDB): domain Bacteria; phylum Pseudomonadota; class Gammaproteobacteria; order Xanthomonadales; family Xanthomonadaceae; genus UBA8801. Next base: position 1,001 of record DNXT01000452.1, read on the forward strand.
GTGGTGGCGCGGCTGTTCAATCCGCAGCACGGCCGGCGCAGCTACGAGGTGGGGCGCCGCCACTACGACCTCGGCAACGACCTGTACGCGGCGATGCTCGGCAAGCGCCTGGTCTACAGCTGCGGCTACTGGGCCGACGCGGACGACCTGGATGCCGCGCAGGAGGCCAAGCTCGACCTGATCTGCCGCAAGCTCGCCTTGCGTCCGGGGCAGCGGCTGCTGGACATCGGCTGCGGCTGGGGCGAGGCGCTGAAGTTCGCGGCCGAGCGCTACGGCGTCAGCGGCGTCGGCGTGACGATCTCGCAGGAGCAGGCCGAGCATGCGCGGCGGCTGTGCGCCGGGCTGCCGGTGGAGATCCGCCTGCAGGACTACCGCGAACTGGACGGCCGCTTCGACGCGGCGATGTCGGTCGGCATGTTCGAGCACGTCGGCGACAAGAACTACCGCCGCTACTTCGAGGTGGTGCGCCGGGTGCTGGCGCCGGACGGGCTGTTCCTGCTGCACAGCATCGGCAGCAACGTCACCCGCCACCGCACCGACCCATGGATCGCCCGCTACATCTTCCCGAACTCGATGCTGCCCTCGGCACGGCAGATCGCCGCCGCCTACGAGGGCCTGTTCGTGCTGGAGGACTGGCACGGCTTCGGCGCCGACTACGACCGCACCCTGCAGGCCTGGCGCAGCAACGTGGAGGCCGCCTGGGAGCGGCTGGACCGCCGCTACGACGAGCGCTTCCGGCGCATGTGGCGTTTCTACCTGGCCGGGTCGATGGCCTCGTTCCGCTGTCGCCACGCCCAGCTGTGGCAACTGGTGCTGTCGCCGCACGGGGTCGCCGGCGGCTACCGGGCGCCGCGCTGACATCCGTCGGGAGGACTTCTGGCGCATCTGCCTGTCGCCGCCGGCCTGTAACATGTGGCCGATCCCAGGGACATGACCGGCATGGGCAGTTTCGACCCCACCGAACAGCGCGTAGAAGTGACCTGCCGGCGCCAGCCGGCATTCCCGCGCGAGCCGGCGATCCTGGTCCGTCTGGTCAAGCACCTGTACAAGCGCATCCACACCAATGCCAACGGCCTGCTGCGCCCGTACGGCATCGGCCATGCCGAATACGACATCCTGATGATGCTGTACGGCACGCCCGAGCAGGCGCTGACGCCGAGCGAGGTGGCCGAGAGCGCCGGCGAGAAGATGGCCAACGTCACCCGCCTGACCGACCAGCTGTGCGAGAAGGGGCTGGTGCGGCGCTCGGCCAGCACCGAGGACCGGCGCAAGGTGGTGCTGACCCTGGATGCGTCGGGCGAGGCGCTGATCGACCGCATGCTGCCGGATATCTGCGTGCTGCTGGCGCAGGAGGTTTCCGGGCTGAGCGACGCCGAGCAGCTGCGGCTGGAAGCGCTGCTGAAGAAGATGCTCGAGGGCATGGAAAGCGCCGGCTGAGCGGCTGCCCGCCGGTACGGCGGCATCGGACAGGGTGGAAGGCCCTGTCCCCGTTTGGTGGACGATCCCGCCCGAAGCCGTCCCGCCGCCGATGCGGCGGGCTTCCATCGATCGCTGCCTGCCGGTGCGGACAGCGCAAAAAAGGAGCCGCCCGCGGGCGGCTCCTCTGGCGGCATCGCGGCGATGCGATTTACTTCGCCTGCGCGTCCGGCTTGGGCTGCTCGCCGTCGCTGGAGCTGGTCAGGCCGCGCTTCTCGAGCAGCGGCTCGATCTGCGGCGCGTGGCCGGCGAAGTTCCGGAACAGCTCCATCGCATCGACGCTGCCGCCCCTGGACAGCAGCGCGGCGCGGAAATGGTCGCCGTTGGCGCGGCTCAGGCCGCCGTGCTCGCGGAACCACTTCTGGGTGTTGGCGTCCAGCACCTCGGACCAGATGTAGGCGTAGTAGCCGGCCGCGTAGCCGCCCATGATGTGGCTGAAGTACGGGGTCCGGTAGCGCGGCGGCACCGGCGGGTAGGCGATCCCGTCCTTGGCCAGGGCCTGCGCCTCGAACGCCATCACCCCGGCCGCGTCCGGCACCTCGCCGCTGTCGAGCTGGTGCCAGTTCTGGTCGAGCATTGCCGCGCCCAGGTACTCGGTGGTGGCGAAGCCCTGGTTGAACTTGGCCGCGGCGATGACCTTGTCCAGCAGTTCCTGCGGCATCGGCGCGCCGGTCTGGTGGTGCTTGGCGTAGTTCTTCAGGATGCTCGGGTAGTCCGCCCACATCTCGTTGACCTGCGAGGGGAACTCGACGAAGTCGCGCGGCACGCTGGTGCCGGAGAAGTAGGGGTACTTCACGTCGGAGAACATGCCGTGCAGCGCGTGGCCGAACTCGTGGAACGCGGTGGTGACCTCGTCCCAGGTCAGCAGGGTCGGCTGGCCGGCCGGCGGCTTGGGGATGTTGAGGTGGTTGGCGACCACCGGCTTGTCGCCGGTCAACGCCGACTGCGAGACGTAGGAGTTCATCCAGGCGCCGCCGCGCTTGGACTCGCGCGCGTACATGTCGGCGATGAAGATCGCCAGCTGCTTGCCGTCGGCGTCGAACACGTCGTAGACCATCAGGTCGTCGCGGTAGGTCGGCAGGTCGGTGCGCTGCTTGAAGGTCAGCCCGTATTCCTGGTTGGCGGCGTAGAACACGCCGTTCTCCAGCACGTTCTTCAGCTCGAAGTACGGCTTGAGCTGCGACTCGTCGAAGTTGTACTTGGCCTGGCGCACCTTCTCGGTGTAGTAGGCCCAGTCCCAGGCCTCGAGCTTGAAGGTCGGCTTGCCGGCGGCCTTCTGCTCCTTGTCGATCATCGCCTGCAGGTCGGCGGCCTCGCGCTTGGCGTTGGCGACCGCGGCCGGCGCCAGCTGGCCGAGCATCGCGTTGACCGCCTCGGGGGTCTTGGCGGTCTGGTTCTCCAGCGAATAGGCGGCGTAGGTCGGGAAGCCGAGCAGCCTGGCCTTGTCGGCGCGCAGCTTGATGATCCGCGCGACCAGCGCGGTGTTGTCGTACTGGCCGCCGTGGCTGCCGCGCGAGGTCGAGGCCTCGTAGATCCGGCGGCGCAGCTCGCGGTTCTTGAGCTGGGCCAGCGGCGGCTGGCCAGTGGTGTTGAGCAGGGCGATGACGTACTTGCCGTCGAGCTTGCGCGCCTTGGCGGCCTCGGCGGCGGCGGCGATCTGCTCGTCGGACAGGCCGTCCAGCTGCTTGACGTCGTCGACCACCACGGCCGATGCGTTGACCTCGGCCAGCACGTTCTGGCTGAACTGGGTGCCGAGGCTGGCCAGTTCGGCGTTCATCGACTTCAGCGTGGCCTTGTCGGCATCGGACAGCTTGGCGCCGCCGCGCACGAAGTCGGCGTAGTACTTCTCGACCAGGCGCACGCCCTCGGGGTCGAGGCCGAGCTTGTCGCGCTGGTCGTACAGCGCCTGGATGCGCGCGAACAGCTTGCCGTTGAGCGAGATCGCGTCGCGGTGCGCGGCGAACTTGCCGGAGTAGTCGGCCTGCAGCTTCTTGCGCGCGTCGTTGGTGTCGGCGCCGACCAGGTTGAAGAACACCGTGGTGGCGCGGTCCAGCACCTGGCCGCTCTTCTCCAGCGCGAGGAGGGTGTTGTCGAAGGTCGGCTTGGCCTTCTGGTTGGCGATCTTCTCCACTTCCTCGAGCTGCTCGGCCATGCCGGCGTCGAAGGCGGGCGCGAAGTCGCCGTCCTGGATCTTGTCGAAC
>DNXT01000452.1:4928-5181 GCA_003505795.1 Lysobacteraceae bacterium
CCGTCCTGGATCTTGTCGAACTGCGGGTAGTGCAGCGGCAGCGGGCTCTCGCTGGCGAACGGGTTGCCCGCGGGCAGGGCGGTGGCGCTGGCGCTGGCGGCGAGGGCCGGCACCGCCGCATGCGCGCCGGCCTGGCTGGAAAGACCGAGGCAGGCGGCGACGGCGACGGCAAGGGCGAGACGGGTGGTCAAGGGCGTTCCTCCGAAGTGCGAACCGTCGAGGCTACCTCACCAGATCGGAAGAGCGTCGTGTA
>DNXT01000308.1 GCA_003505795.1 Lysobacteraceae bacterium
ACGCGGTCGTTCGGGCGGGTCCTGGCCTGGGCGGACCTGTCGTCCTTGGCCGGCGACGGCCCGGCGGACTTGTCGCCGGCGCGCGGCTTGTCCTGCGCGGACGGCGTGGCGGGCGCGCTGTTCTGCGCCGGGGCCGAGCCGTCCAGCATGCGGGCGAAATCGTTGTCCTTGCCGTCGTCCTGGGCCGGCTCGGCGTAGCCGGACCTGCCGCCGAGCGTGCCGACGCCGGACAGGGAGGACAGCGGGCTCAAGCGGTCTCTCCCTGGCCGTCCTCGGCCCGCGCCAGGCGCGAACGGCGCGCGCCGAGGTCGTCCATCTCGCGCTGCTCGCGGCGATCGACCACCTGCTTCTCCTGCGCGCGGTAGCTGGCGGCCAGCTGCTCCAGGACCTGCTTCTCGCGGCTGGCCAGCAGCAGCCGGGCGCGTTCGGCCTCGACCTTGGCGCGGTTGCTGTCCACGGTCTGCATCTGCTGCTGCACGGCGCTGTCGAGGCGGTCCAGGAACGCGCGGCGGTTGGTCAGCGCGGCCGGGCTGGTCGCGGCCATCTGGCTGCCGGCGTATTCCTCGGCGTAGCGGCGCAGCTCGTCCAGGCGCGAGAGGTGGGTGTCGAGAGCGCGCTGGCGTTCGGCCAGGTCACGGGCGACTTCGTCCTCGTGTTCCTGGGCGCGGCGCAGCAGGGGATCGATCCGGCGGGATTGCATCATGGCTCGGCTCTCTGGGTGTTATTGCTTGGTTTCACGTTCGACCAGCTGCTTGAGGGCAGCCAGGCTGTGCGGGAGGTCGGCGGCGCGGCTGACGTCCTGGCCGAGGAATTCGAGGATTTCCGGCCAGCGCTCCAGCGCCTCGTCGGTGGCGGGGTCGTTGCCGCGCTGGTAGGCGCCGATCGCGATCAGGTCGCGGTTGGCGCTGTAGGCCGACACCAGCCGCTTGAGCTTGCGGATGCGCAGGCGCCAGGGTTCGTCGGCGATGTCCTGGACCACGCGGCTGACCGACGACTCGACGTCGATCGCCGGGTACAGGCCGGAGTCGGCGACCCGGCGCGACAGCAGGATGTGGCCGTCGAGAATGGCGCGCGCGGCGTCGGCGATCGGGTCCTGCGGATCGTCGCCCTCGGTCAGCACGGTGTAGAAGGCGGTGATCGAGCCGCGGCCCTTGGCGCCGTTGCCGGCGCGCTCGACCAGCGCCGGCAGCTTGCTGAACACCGACGGCGGGTAGCCGCGGGTGGTCGGCGGCTCGCCGACCGACAGGCCGATCTCGCGCTGGGCCTGGGCGAAGCGGGTCAGCGAGTCCATCAGCAGCAGCACGTTCAGGCCCTGGTCGCGGAACCATTCGGCGATCGCGGTGGCGCGATAGGCGCCGTGCAGGCGCGCCAGCGGCGGGCGGTCGGCCGGGGCCGCCACCACCACCGCGCGGCGCAGGCCTTCCTCGCCCAGGGTGGTCTCGACGAAGTCGCGCACTTCGCGGCCGCGCTCGCCGATCAGGCCGACCACGATCACGTCGGCCGACGTGAAGCGGGTCATCATGCCGAGCAAGGTCGACTTGCCGACGCCGGAGCCGGCGAACAGGCCGACGCGCTGGCCGCGGCCGATCGGCAGCAGCGCGTTGATCGCGCGCACGCCGACGTCCAGCGAGGTGGTGATCGGCTCGCGCGCGAGCGGGTTGATCGACACCCCGGCCATGCCGGTGCTGCCTTCGGCGCGGATCGGGCCCTTGCCGTCCAGCGGCACGCCGTCCGAGTCGATGACGCGGCCGAGCAGGCCTTCGCCGACCTCCACGCCGCCGCGCTGGCGCGACGGCACCACGCGGGCGTTGGGCAGCAGGCCGTGCAGCTCGGCGCTGGGCATCAGGTAGGTGCGGTCGCCGGCGAAGCCGACCACCTCGGCATCGACCCAGCCGCCGTCGACCACTTCGACCTTGCAGGTGGCGCCCATCGGCGCCTCGCAGCCGATCGCCTCCAGGGTCAGCCCGACCGCGCGGCGCAGGATGCCTTCGCGGATCAGGCCGCGGCCGTGCGCGGCGTCCAGGTTGATCGCGCCCAGGCGGGTGGCCAGGCGCAGGTCGCGCGCGGCCGACCACTCGGCAGGCATCGCGCCGGGCAGCACGGCGCTCATACGCTCGCCCCGGAGCGGCGCATGACCGTTTCCAGGGCCGCGCGCAGGCGCGCCTCCAGGGTGCCGTCGATGCGCACGCTCTCGGCGTGCACGCGCAGGTCGCCGCGGCTCAGGCTCAGGTCCGGCACCAGCCGGATGCCGGCCATCAGCGACAGCAGCGGGGTGAGCGCGGCGATGTCGTCCGGATGCAGGCGCACCTCGACCTCGCGGCTGGCGCCGCCGACCGCGTCGACGGCCTCGCTGACCAGGTCCGACAGCAGCACCGGGTCGGCCTGGTAGGCGCGGCCGACCAGCGAGCCGGCGATGCGCACGGCCAGCTCGCCGAGCGCGCCGACCACCTCGTTCTCGAGGCGGGCGAGGGGACGGCTGAAGTTGTCGAGGATGCCGTCGATCTGCGCGGTCAGCCGGCGCACCTCGGCCTGGCCGTGGGCGAAGCCCTCGGCATGGCCGCGCTCGTAGCCTTCCTGGTGCGCCGCGTCCTGGATCGCCTGGATCTCCTCCAGGGTCGGCGGCCGCGGCACCGGCTCCTCGGGCGCGGCGGCCGGCGCCCATTCGGCCTCGGCCGGGACCGGCGCCGCGTCCAGTTCGGGGGCGATCCAGCGCACCACGGTGTTCATACCATCGCCTCCGCACCGCCGCCGCCGAGCGTGATCGCGCCTTCGTCGGCCAGGCGCCGCACGATCGCCAGGATTTCCTTCTGCGCGACTTCGACATCGGACAGCCGCACCGGTCCGCGCGCCTCCATGTCCTCGAGCAGGATCTCGGCCGCGCGCTGGGACATGTTGCGGGTGATCTTCTCCCTCACCTTGGCTTCGGCGCCGCGCAGGGCCAGGCCCAGCTTCTCGCCGGAGACCTCGCGCAGCAGGGTCTGGATCGCGCGGTCGTCAAGCTCGACCAGGTTGTCGAACACGAACATCTGGTCCTGGATCTTGCCGGCGAGGTCGGCGTCGACCTTGCCGATCGCCTGCAGCAGGCCCTGGTCGATGCCGCTGTCCAGGAAGTTGAGGATGTTGGCCGCGCACTTGACGCCGCCCAGGTTGGACGACTTCAGGTTCTGGTTGCCGGCGAACTGGCGCTCCATGATCTCGTTGAGCTCGCTCAGCGCGTTCGGCGGGATGCCGTCGAGCGTGGCGATGCGCAGCAGCACGTCGGCGCGGGTGCGCTCGGGCAGGTTCTTCAGCGACTCGGCGGCCTGGTCGCTGTCCAGGTGCGCCATCACGATCGCGATGATCTGCGGGTGCTCGTTGCGGACCAGGTCGGCCACCGCGCGCGGGTCCATCCACTTGAGCGTGTCCAGGCCGGTGGTGTTGCGGCCGAGCAGGATGCGGTCGATCAGGCCGCTGGCCTTGTCCGCGCCCAGCGCCTGCACCAGCACGTTGCGGATGTAGTCGTCGGCGCCGACGCCCAGCGAGGTCTTGCCCGCCAGCTCGTTGTTGAATTCGTCCATCACCAGCTCGACCTGGTCGCGCGAGACGCCAGCCATGGTCGCCATCGCGATGCCGATCTTCTGCACCTCCTTCGGGTCCATGTGCTTGAGCACCTCGGCCGCGTCGGTCTCGCCGAGCGACAGCAGCAGCACCGCGGCGCGCTGGACGCCGTTCAACACCGGGGCATCAGGCTTCATTGGCGACCCATCCCTTCACGACCTGCGCGACGCGCTTGGAATCGGCCTTGACCGCGTCGCGCGCCTGGCGCAGGCGATCCTCGTAGGCATCGGACGGCAATGCGATCGCCGGCGTCTTCTTGGCGGAGGCGATCCTGGCGGTGTCCTGCTCCAGCCCGGCCAGCAGCGCGTCCTCGTCGTCGAGCATGCGCAGGTCGGCCGACTGCGGTTCCTGGCGCTCGTCACCGGCCAACGCCTTGCGCGACGGCGCCGGGCCGGCGATCTGGCGCAGCGCCGGGCGCACCACGCCGAAGGCGAGCAGCAGCACCACCAGCGCGCCGACGCCCAGCCGCAGCCAGTTCTGCACGCGCGGGTCTTCCCACCACTTCGGGCCCTGCTCGGCGCTCGGTACCTCGCGCACGAACGGCGCGTTCATCACCGAAACCGTGTCGCCGCGCTCGGCGTCGAAGCCGACCGCCTGCTTGACCAGCGCCTCGACCCGGGTCAGCTCGGCGGCGCTGAGCGCCTGCTCGGTGATCTTGCCGTTGGCGCCGGGGCGCGGCACGTGGTCGACCAGCACCGCCACCGACACCCGCCTGATCCGGCCGGCCGGCTGGCGGGTGTGCTGCAGGGTACGGTCCAGCTCGTAGTTGCGGGTGGCGCTCTTGGCGCTCTCGGTCGGGACGGCGGCGGCGGCCGGCGGCTGGGCCGCGCCGTTGGCGCCG
>DNXT01000226.1 GCA_003505795.1 Lysobacteraceae bacterium
CTTCTTGGCCGCGGCCGAGCGGCTGCCGGCGCTGCGCTTGCTGGCGGCCTGCTTGCCCTGCCGGGACAGGGCGGCCTTGCCCACGGCCTTCTTGGCCGGCGTCCCGGCCTTCTTGCTGGCGGTCTTCAGCGCCTTCTTGGCCCCGGCCGAGCGCGTCGCCGACGGCTTCTTGTTCGCGCCGGCCGCCTTCTCGTCCTGCGCCGCCTTCTTCTTCACCGCCGCCGACGCGGTCTTGGACGGCTTGGCCTTGACCCCGTCGCGGCGCGCCTTGGAAAGGCCGATCGCGATCGCCTGGCGCGCGTTCTTGGCCCCGTGCTTGCCCTTGCGGACATGCTCGATCTCTTCCTTCACGTACTCGCCGGCCTGGGTGCTGGCGGATTTTCCTTCGCGCTTGTCCTTGGCCGCGGCCGCGCGGGTCTTCTTCTCCGGCATGACGTTCTCCGATGGACTCGACATCGGAGGTGTAGCAACGCAATGGTGAAAAATCGGTGCAGCGCCGGTCGCCGCCATGTGCACGGCGCGGCGTTCAGCGGCTGCGCCGGTACCAGGCGAGCACGCGCCCGTGCAGATGCGGCTCCAGCGGGATCTCCAGCGCGGCATAGGCGTCCAGCCAGTCGCGCAGCGCGCGCTGCGCGGGCGTCTCGCCGGCCAGGCCATCGAGTTCGTCGGGGCCGAGCGCGGCCAGGCTGCGTTCGTACAGCGCATCGCCCTGCCGGGCCAGGGCGGCCTGCAGCCAGCCGCGCAGCGGATGCACCCGGTAGCCGTGCCGCGCCAGCGCCTGCACCGCGCCGATCAGTTCGCCGGCCACGCCGCGGAACCATTCGGTGCCGCCGCCGGCCTGGACCCGCACCGTCAGCGGCGCCGGCGCGTTGTGCAGCGCCAGCGGACGCCGCAACGCCAGTTCCAGGTCGCGCGCATCGCGCACGCTCTCGGCTTCCACCAGCAGGCCGCGCTCGAGGTCGAAGAACTCGAACCAGCGCGGGTGCAGCGAGCCGATCCGCGCCAGCGGGTCGCGCGAGAACCCGATCTTGCAGTGGTCCTCCCAGACGCAGGGGAACACGTAGGTGAAACAGCGCCCGTCGATGCGGACCGATCGCGCGCTCATCGGCGCCGGCCTCGCGCCGCGGGCGGCGGATCACGCCATTCGTCACGTTGCCGGGCCTGCCTCGTCACTTCTCGCCTCCTGTGGGGTGCGGCAGCATCGCAGGGCTGCGTCGCATCGCCTGATCCGCGTGGCCGCCGGGCGGAAAACGCCGACCGGATGCGCGGATCGTGCAGCGCAACATCGATTTACGACGGCAATCCGATTAGCGTAGATGGCTTTCCCCCAACGGAGTCCCGGCATGACCTTCAGTACCACCCGACGCGCATTGTTGATGGGAGCCGGCTCGCTGGCACTGCTCTCGCGCGTGCCCGTTGGCTGGGCGCTGCCGCGCGCCGGGACGCCGTCCCCGCACTTCGTCGAGGATCTCATCGCGAACATGACGGTGGTGGAAAAGGCCGGGCAGCTGACCCTGCTGGCGTCGGCCACGGCCAATGCCGCCGCCACCGCGGCCAATCCGGAAACGCGCCAGCCGGCGGCCGGCAAGCTGCTCGACGCCGCCCGCGCCGGCGAGCTGACCGGCGTGTTCAACGGCTCCAACGTGCTCTGGCACCAACAGATGCAGCAGGCCGCGATGCAGGGCCGGCTGAAGATCCCGCTGCTGTTCGCCGCCGACGTGATCCATGGCTTCAGCACCGTGTTCCCGGTGCCGCTGGCCGAGTCGGCCAGCTTCGACCCCGAGCTGGCGCGCCGCACCGCGCGCGCCGCGGCGCTGGAAGCCACCGCGGTGGGCATCGACTGGACCTTCGCGCCGATGGTCGACATCGCCCGCGACGCGCGCTGGGGCCGCGGCGTGGAGGGCAGCGGCGAGGACCTGCTGCTCGGCCGGCGCATGGCCGATGCGCGCGTGCGCGGCTTCCAGGGCGAGGGCCTGGCCGACGCCGATGCGATGGCGGCCTGCCCGAAGCACTTCGCCGCCTACGGCGCCGCCGAAGGCGGGCTCGACTACAACACCGTGGACATCTCCGAGCGCACCCTGCGCGAGACCTACTTCCCGCCGTTCCAGAGCGGCTTCGAGGCCGGCGCGCTGACCACGATGGCCTCGTTCAACGAACTGTCGGGCATCCCCGCCACCGCCAACGCCTGGCTGCTGCGCGACGTGCTGCGCGGCGAATGGAACTACCAGGGCCTGGTGGTCTCGGACTACACCGGCGACATGGAACTGATCGCGCACGGCTACGCCGCCGACGAACGCGACGCGACCCGCAAGGCGTTCCTGGCCGGCGTGGACATGAGCATGCAGAGCGGCCTGTACCTGCGCTACCTGCCGGAACTGGTGGCCAGCGGCGAGGTGCCGATGGCGCGCCTGGACGAGGCGGTGCGCCGGGTGCTGCGCTTCAAGGCCGCGCTCGGCCTGTTCGACGATCCGTACCGGCGCATCGTCCCGGAGCGCGCGCAGGCGCGGCAGCGGCTGCCGGAAACGCTGGCGCTGGCCCGCGAGGCGGCGCACAAGTCGGTGGTGCTGCTCAAGAACGAAGGCGAGCTGCTGCCGCTCAGGCGCAACGGCCAGCGCATCGCCCTGATCGGCCCGATGGCCCGCGACACCGCCAACATCTGGGGGCCGTGGACCCTGTTCGGCGGCGACGAACGCGGCCACGACCTGGCCAGCGCGATGCGCGGCGCGATGGCCGATCCGGACGCGCTGCAGGTGGTGGACGGCTGCGGCTTCGAGGAAGCCGAGGCCGGCGGCATCGAACGCGCGGTAAGCGCGGCCCGGGCCGCCGACGTGGCGGTGCTCGCGGTCGGCGAACCGCTGAAGTATTCCGGCGAGGCGCAGTCGCGCACCGACATCGTGATCCCGGCGGCGCAGCGCGCGCTGCTGGAGGCGGTGGCAGCCACCGGCACGCCGATGGTGGTGGTGCTCAGCAACGGCCGCGCGCTGGCGC
>DNXT01000227.1:0-186 GCA_003505795.1 Lysobacteraceae bacterium
CCGGCGCTGCTCGTCGTCGGCGAGGTCGCGGCGCTGGCCGGCAGCCTGCACTGGTTCGGACAGCCGCCGCTGCGCGACGACACGCCGCCGTCACTTCCCGCAAAGACCATGGCGCCCAAGCTGGCGCACGCCGCCTGACCCCCTTCAAGGAGACCTCCCGATGCCCATCTACGACAGCATCCTCGA
>DNXT01000227.1:423-2537 GCA_003505795.1 Lysobacteraceae bacterium
CATCTACGACAGCATCCTCGACACCGTCGGCCGCACCCCGGTGGTCAAGCTCAACCGCGTCTCGCCGCAAGGCCGCAGCATCTACGCCAAGGTCGAGTCGTTCAATCCGGGCGGATCGGTCAAGGACCGGCTGGCGCTGGCGATCATCCTCGACGCCGAACAGCGCGGCCTGCTCAAGCCCGGCGACACGATCGTCGAAGCGACCTCCGGCAACACCGGCGTGGCGCTGGCGATGGTCGCCGCCGCGCGCGGCTACAAGTTCGTGGCGACGATGGTGGAGACCTTCTCGATCGAACGCCGCAAGCTGATGCGCGCCTACGGCGCCAAGGTGATCCTGACCCCGGCCGCCGAGCGCGGCAGCGGCATGGTGCGCAAGGCGCGCGAACTGGCCGAGCAGCACGGCTGGTTCCTGGCCAGCCAGTTCGCCAACCCGGCCAACCCGGCCTACCACCGCAACACCACCGCGGCGGAGATCCTGCGCGACTTCGCCGGCCGGCGGCTGGACTTCTTCGTCACCGGCTGGGGCACCGGCGGCACCCTGACCGGGGTCGGCCAGGTGCTCAAGGTCGCGCGTCCCGAAGTGAAGATCATCGCCACCGAGCCGGCCGGCGCCGCGCTGCTCAAGGGCGAGGAATGGAAGCCGCACAAGATCCAGGGCTGGACCCCGGACTTCGTGCCCGAGGTGCTCGACCGCGGCGTCTACGACGAACTGTTCGCGATCACCGACGAGCGCGCGATCGAGACCTCGCGCCGGCTCGCCGCCGAGGAAGGCATCTTCGTCGGCATCTCCGCCGGCGCCACCGTCGCCACCGCGCTGGACGTGGCCGAGAAGGCGCCGGAGGGCTCGGTGCTGCTGGCGGTGCTGCCGGACACCGGCGAGCGCTACTTCTCCACCCCGCTGTTCGCCGACATCAACGAAGGCAGCGACGACGACTGGCTGGCCGGCCTGCCCTGAGCCAGGCCGCGTTCCCGTCCGACCCGGAGGGCCGCCCTGTGCGGCCCTTCGCGTTCGTGGCGCCCCTCACCCGCCCTGCGGGCACCCTCTCCCGCAGGCGGGAGAGGGACCACAGCGGTGGCAGGACGCGGGCGGAGCGGTTGCCCAGCGCTGCGCGCGAAGGCCGCGGCATTCCGCGGGTCCGGCGCGGCTACATATCTCACTGCCGGTGGGGGGCCGCTCGCCGCCCCCGGCCGCGGGACAACTCCCTGCTGATCTCCCCTCGGCGGGACGAGCAGCTGCCTCCACGTCCCCTCTCCCGCCTGGGGGAGAGGGTGCCCGCAGGGCGGGTGAGGGCGCCTTCCGTCGCAAGCGGCGAGACGCCCGGCCGGCATGCTTTCGAGCCGGCGGAGACCGTGGCGTGCCCTCACGCATTCCTCATCCGCGACCCAAGAAGATCGCCGCATGAAGATCGAAGTCCGACAAGGGGACATCACGGAACTGGACGTGGACGCCATCGTCAACGCCGCCAACGAGTCGCTGCTCGGCGGCGGTGGAGTCGATGGTGCCATCCACCGCGCGGCGGGTCCGCAGTTGCTGGACGCCTGCCGGCGCCTCCCCGAAGTGCGCCCGGGCGTGCGCTGCCCGACCGGCGAGGTACGCGCCACCGAGGGCTACCGGCTCAAGGCGCGCCACGTGTTGCACACGGTGGGGCCGGTCTGGCGCGACGGCCAGCACGACGAACCCGTGCTGCTGGCCAACTGCTACTGGCAGTCGTTGCGGCTCGCCGAACAGATGGGCCTGCACTCGATCGCGTTTCCGGCGATCAGCTGCGGCGTGTACGGCTACCCGCTGCACCAGGCCGCGCGCGTGGCGGTGACCGAAACCGTGGCCTGGCAGAAATCGCACGCGGTTCCCAAGCACATCATCCTGGTCGCCTTCAACGACGCCACTGCCAAGGCCTACCAGCAGGCCCTGCTGCTGGCGCAGAGCCAGACCCACGCGGCCTGAGCCTGCGCCCTCTGCAGAGGGACTGCGCGCCGCGAGGGAAAGCCAAACCGCGCCGCGGCGAAAAGGACGAGCCCCGATGCCTGGCGCGCCGCCGCGCGAGGCGATGCAGCCGATCAAGGCGGTTGCTTCGTGTGGGAGGGACTTCAGTCCGCGCCGCAGTGGAATCGAG
>DNXT01000224.1:0-758 GCA_003505795.1 Lysobacteraceae bacterium
CCGGCACGGCGCCGGCAGCGTCCTCTATCGGTCGGGCGGACCGCTCAGTGCGCCGACATCGAGTACGGATGCTGCGCCGGATCGGTGGCCCAGCGGGTGTCCGGCTCGGCCTGCATCGTGAAGCGCAGCTCGCCGCCGGCCAGGATCTCCTGGTGGGTCAGGTACGCGCGCGGCAACGGCTTGCCGTTGAGCGTGGCCTTGCCGATGTAGGTGTGGCGGGCGTCCAGGCCCTCGGCGACCACGCTGAAGCGCTTGCCGTCGGGCAGGTTGAGCGTGGCGCGCGGCAGGAACGGGCGGCCGATAATGTACTGGTTGCTGCCCGGCGCGACCGGATAGAAGCCGAGCGCGGTGAACACGTACCAGGCCGACATCTGGCCGAGGTCGTCGTTGCCGGCCAGGCCGTCCGGGCGTGCGGCGTACTGGCTGTCCATGATCTGCTTGAGCCGCGCCTGGGTGCGCCACGGCTGTCCGGCGAAGGCGTACAGGTAGGCGACGTGGTGGCTGGGCTCGTTGCCGTGCGCGTACCAGCCGATCAGGCCGGTGATGTCTTCCATGTGCTCGAAGACCTTCGGATCGACCTTGGCCTCGAACACGTCGTCCAGGCGCTTGAGCAGCTTGTCGGCGCCGCCATGCGCGGCGGCCAGGCCGGCCACGTCCTGCGGCACGTACCACGAGTACTGCCAGGCGTTGCCTTCGGTGTAGTCGGTGCCGTAGCCGCTGGCGGACGGATCGAACGGCTCGCGGAAGCTGCCGTCGCG
>DNXT01000224.1:867-1138 GCA_003505795.1 Lysobacteraceae bacterium
TCGCGGAAGCTGCCGTCGCGGTTGCGCGCGCGCATGAAGCCGGTCCTGTCGTCGAAGGCGTGCTTCCAGTTGGCGGCGCGCCTGCCGAACTCGGCGGCGACGTCGGCCTTGCCCATCTTCTCGGCCATGCGTGCGATGGTCCAGTCGTCGAAGGAATATTCCAGGGTCTTGCTGGCCGCTTCGCCTTCCTCGTCGATCGGCACCCAGCCGAGCTCGCGGTACTGGGCGATGCCGTCGTAGGGCCCGTAGTTGGCGCTGGCGACCATCGCCT
>DNXT01000224.1:1314-2865 GCA_003505795.1 Lysobacteraceae bacterium
TGGCGCTGGCGACCATCGCCTCCAGCGCCTCGTCGGCGTCGAAGCCGCCGATGCCCTTCATGTAGGCGTCGGCGATCACCGGCACCGCGTGGTAGCCGATCATGCACCACGTCTCCAGCCCGTGGAACGCCCACACCGGCAGGATCCCGTAGGGGCTTTCGCGGCGCGAGGCGAGCAGCGAGTTGACCATGTCGCTGGTGCGCTGCGGCGGCTGCACCAGCGTCATCAGCGGATGCAGGGCGCGGTAGGTGTCCCACAGCGAGAAGGTGGAGTAGTGGGTCCAGCCCTTGGCCTGGTGCACCGCGTTGTCCGGGCCGCGATAGCGGCCGTCGCTGTCCATGAACAGGGTGGGCCCGAGCAGCGCGTGGTACAGCGCGGTGTAGAACTGGGTGCGCTGCTGCGCGCTGCCCTGCACGTCGACCGCCGACAGCGCCTGCGACCATTGCGCGCGCGCGGCGGCGCGCACCCGGTCGAAGTCGAATCCCGGCACTTCGGCATCCAGGTTGGCGATCGCGCCGGCCTCGCTGACCGGCGAGATCGCCACCTTCACCACCAGCGGCTCGGCGGAGGCATCGCCGAAGTCCAGCGTCCCCACCAGCTGGCGGCCTTCGATCTGCGCGCGCCGGCCCGGGTCGTTCTCGGCCGGCGGCGCGAAGCCCTTGTAGGGAATGTCCTGCTCGGTGTTGTGGAACGCGTGCCCGGCCAGCGGCCGCGAGAAGCGCATGGCGAAGTACAGCTGGCGGCCCGCCGCCCAGCCGCGGGTCTCGCGGAAGCCGGTGACGGTGCCGTCCGGCTGCAGGCGCAGCCGCGACCAGGAGATCTTGCCGGGGTAGTCGTACATGCTGGTGCGCAGGTCGACCAGCACGTGCGCCGGCTTGCCCTTCGGGAAGCTGTAGCGGTGCACGCCGACGCGCTCGCTGGTGGTCAGCTCGGCGCGCACCTGGTAGTCGTCCAGCGTCACCGCGTAGTAGCCGGGCTCGGCCTTCTCGCTGGCGTGGCTGAAGCGCGAGGTGTAGCCGCTGCCGGGCCTGGCCGCGTCGCCGCGCTCGAGCCTGGGTTCGCCGCTGATCGGCATCAGCAGCACGTCGCCCAGGTCCGAGTGGCCGGTGCCGGAGAAGTGGGTGTGCGAAAAGCCGACGATGGTGCTGTCGTCGTAGCGGTAGCCGGCGGCCCAGCCGTAGCCTTCCTTGCGCGACTTGATCTGGGTGTCGGGGCTGAGCTGGATCATGCCGAACGGCACGGTGGCGCCGGGGAAGGTGTGGCCTTCGCCGCCGGTGCCGATGAACGGGTCGACCGCCGCGTAGGCGTCGCTGCCGCCCTTGGAGGAGGTCGCCGCCAGGGCCAGCGGCGAGGTCGCCGCCAGGCAGCCGAGCAGGCCGACGACGTTGAGGAATTTCCAGGCAGAGCCCGCGCCAGGCCGATCCCGCATAGCTGTGTTTCCGTGCGTCCAGGAGAGCGGCGAACCTAGCACGGCCGGCATTTAAACGTTTTAAAGGGCGCTGTCCGCATCCGGTGGGATCTGGACTTCTGTTTCCTGTGGGAGGGACTTCA
>DNXT01000225.1 GCA_003505795.1 Lysobacteraceae bacterium
CGGCAGCGGCCGGCGCTGGCGCCGCTCGGCGCGCGCGCGGCCTGACCTTCGGCATGGGAGGGCGTGCCCGGCGCCGTGCTAGCGTCGGGCCGATATGTCCATCCCCGGAGGGGTAATGTCCAAACTCGCCTCGGTCTGCCTCGTCGCCGGCCTCATCACGGCCACCAGCGCCGCCGCACAGGAGCCCGCCATGACCGCCGATCCCTACGCCTGGCTGGAGGACGTCACCGGGCAGCAGCCGCTCGACTGGGTCAAGGCGCAGAACGCCAGGACCGAGGCGCGCCTGGCGCAGACGCCGGCGTTCAGGCAGATGGAGTCGAGCATCCGCGAGGTGCTGGATTCGGACGCCAAGATCCCGGCGGTGCAGAAGATCGGCGGCTACTACTACAACTTCTGGAAGGACCGGCGGCACGAGCGCGGCCTGTGGCGGCGCACCACCCTGGACGAGTACCGCAAGCCCGACCCGAAGTGGGAGACCGTGCTCGACCTGGATGCGCTCAACAAGGCCGAAGGCGAGAACTGGGTCTGGCACGGCGCCGACTGCCTGCGCCCGCGGCTTCCAGGGGGCGAGTACGAGCGCTGCCTGATCGCGCTGTCGCGCGGCGGCGCCGATGCCGACGTCACCCGCGAATTCGACCTGGTCGGCAAGCAGTGGGTGAAGGACGGCTTCTTCCGCGACGAGGCCAAGGGCGCGCTGGGCTGGATCGATGCCGACAACGTCTACGTCTACACCGATTTCGGCGCCGGCTCGATGACCAGCTCCGGCTATCCGCGCATCGTCAAGCAGTGGCGCCGCGGCACGCCGCTGGCCTCGGCCAGCCTGGTCTACGAAGGCAAGGTCGACGACATGTACATCGCCGCGATGCACGACGACACGCCCGGCTTCGAGCGCGACTTCGTCAGTCGCACCCTGGCGTTCTACAACGACGAGCTGTACCTGCGTGGCCCCTCTGCACCTGGATGTGCGAGCGAGGCGGGCGCAGGATGCGCAGGCGCGTCCGGCACGCTGACCAAGGTCGATGCGCCCAACTCGGCCAACAAGAGCGTCAAGCGCGAATGGCTGACCCTGGAGCTGCGCGAACCGTGGCAGGTCGGCGGCAGGACCTACAAGGCCGGCTCGCTGCTGGCGGCCCGGTTCGACGACTTCATGGCCGGCAAGCGCGATTTCCAGGTGCTGTTCGAGCCGACCGACACCACCTCGCTGGCCAGTTTCAGCTGGACCCGCTCGCACCTGGTGCTGAACGTGATGGAGGACGTCAAGAACCGCCTGAGCGTGCTGACCCCCGGCAAGCAGGGCTGGACCACGAGCGCGTTCGTCGGCGCGCCGGCGTTCGGCACCGTCGCGGTGGCGGCGGTGGACAGCGACGACAGCGATGCGCTGTGGCTGACCGTCACCGACTACCTGACCCCGACCACGTTGTCGCTGGCCGAGGTCGGCAAGGCACCGGAGACGCTGAAGACCATGCCGGCGTTCTTCGATGCCGGCAAGGACGTGATCGAGCAGCATTTCGCCAGCAGCAAGGACGGCACCCGCGTGCCGTACTTCCTGGTGCGGCCGAAGGACCTGAAGCTCGACGGCAGCGCGCCGACGCTGCTGTACGGCTACGGCGGCTTCGAGATCTCGATGACCCCGAACTATTCCGGCGGGCTGGGGCGCGCCTGGCTGGAGAAGGGCGGCGTGTACGCGGTCGCCAACATCCGCGGCGGCGGCGAATACGGCCCGCGCTGGCACCAGGCCGCGCTCAAGCAGAATCGCCACAAGGCCTACGAGGACATGGCGGCAGTCGCGCAGGACCTGGTCGCGCGCCGGATCACCTCGGCCCGGCACCTGGGCGTGCAGGGCGGCAGCAACGGCGGCCTGATGACCGGCAACATGCTCACCCAGTACCCGGAGCTGTTCGGTGCGGTGGTGGTGCAGGTGCCGCTGCTGGACATGAAGCGCTACAGCCATCTGCTGGCCGGCGCCTCGTGGATGGCCGAGTACGGCAACCCGGACACCGACGACTGGGCGTTCATCCAGACCTTCTCGCCGTACCACCTGTTCGACAAGGACAAGGCCTATCCGCCGGTGATCTTCCTGACCTCCACCCGCGACGACCGCGTGCACCCGGGGCATGCGCGCAAGATGGCGGCGAAGATGATCGACGCCGGCAAGGACGTGACCTACTACGAGAACATCGAGGGCGGGCACGGCGGCGCGGCCAACAATGCGCAGGCCGCGCACATGGCGGCGCTGGCCTACAGTTTCCTGTGGGAGCGGCTGGCGCGCTGAGGCGCGCCGCCCGCCGCCGCTGTCGTAGCGGCGACTTCAGGCGCGATGGGGCTTTCCCAGGATCCTGGCCAGCCAGGAATCCTGGGGATTCCGCGCGCCCTTGGAATCCCAAGCTCCCGGAAGCATGACATGCCCCCCGCCGGACGATGCCGCTGTCGCTTCCCGTAGGAGCGACTTCAGTCGCGATAGGGCTTTTCCGAGGACGCCTTCTGGAGAGGCTGAATCCTGTAGGAGGGACTTCAGTCGCGCCGCAGTGGAATGGAGAAGCCTTGCTGTTTGGCGCGCCGCCGCGCGAGGTGGTGCGGCCGATGAAGGCTGTTGCTTGTTGTGGGAGGGACTTCAGTCCCGACAGGCTTTACCTGTGATCTTTCTGGGGCAACAGCAGGATCAAGAGCTTTCGCTCCCCTTCGGGGCGCGAGTCACTTTTCTTTGCTCGTGCAAAGAA
>DNXT01000086.1:0-379 GCA_003505795.1 Lysobacteraceae bacterium
GCCGCCTGCGCAGGTGCGCGGCCCAGCTGCCGAGCAGCCCCAGCGCGCCCACGACCAGGCCGGACCAGATCCAGGCCGGGGCGATGGCCCGCGCTGCCTGCGCGTCCAGGCCGGCCAGGGCGAGCGTGACCGGCAGCCACGCGATCCACCACGGATGGCCGCAGAGGCCGGCGTTGAGGGTCTGGAAGCGCAGCAGCCGGGCGGTCTTCTTCTGGATCTCCAGTACCGGCGCGGCGTAGTCGATGCTGGCGCTCAGGCCCAGGGCGATGCCGGCCATGGCGGCGGTCAGGGCGCCGAAGGCGTGGACCAGGATGCCGGCCGCGAGCAGGCCGGGAGCGCCGCCGTTGCGGCTCCAGCAGGCCACGCCGAGCGCGATCAG
>DNXT01000086.1:652-2341 GCA_003505795.1 Lysobacteraceae bacterium
GGCCACGCCGAGCGCGATCAGGGCCAGGCCGAGCAGGAACTGCAGCCATTGGCCCCCGATCTTGGTGGAGACGTTGCTCTCGCCGATGCCGAGGATCTCGGCGATCTCGCGCTGCGGGCGTTCGTCCAGGTAGAGCAGCATCAGCGCGCGATGAAGCGGTACAGCGCCTGCACCTGGCGTTCGCGTTCCGGCTCGGCCGGACTCGGGTCGGCCAGGTCGGGCAGCTCGCCCAGCGGCAGCGGCGGGGGACGCCGGCGGCGGCCGCGCAGGTCGCCGATCGCCACGTTCAGCGCGATCCGGTACATCCAGGTCGAGAACGGCCGGGCCGGGTCGTAGCCGGGATAGGCGCGCCACAGCTGGGCGGCGATCTCCTGGGCCAGTTCGCGGCGGTCGTCGGGATCGCGGGAATAGCTGGCGGCGATCTTCACCACGATCCCGTAGTGGCGTTCCGGCCGTTCGGCGAACGAGGACCGCAGGTCGGCGGGCAGGGCGGTGGCGTCGGGCATGGGCACGGGCTGCGGGAGGGCTGCCAGGGTGATTCGCCGCCGCGGGCGGGTTCTCACACCTGAATGGAAGCTGCGCCGCTTTTCGACAGCGGGCGGTCAAGAGCGCACAATAGACGCCCTTTGCGTTCGCCCGCTCGCGGCGGCGCCCCCGGAGTTCCCCATGTCCCAAGATACCCTCGCGCCGCTGCTGTTCGCAGATCTCGGCCTCTCCGATGCTGTGATGAAGGCCGTCGCCGTGGTCGGCTACGAGTCGCCGTCGCCGATCCAGGCCGCCACCATCCCGGCCCTGCTGGCCGGCCGCGACGTGCTCGGCCAGGCCCAGACCGGCACCGGCAAGACCGCCGCGTTCGCGCTGCCGGTGCTGTCCAATGCCGACCTGTCGCAGGTCAAGCCGCAGGCCCTGGTGCTGGCGCCGACCCGCGAGCTGGCGATCCAGGTCGCCGAGGCCTTCCAGAAGTACGCCGAGGCGATCCCCGGCTTCCGCGTGCTGCCGGTCTACGGCGGCCAGCCCTACGGCCAGCAGCTGAGCGCGCTCAAGCGCGGCGTGCACGTGGTGGTCGGCACCCCCGGCCGGGTGATCGACCATCTCGACCGCGGCACCCTCGACCTGTCCGAGCTGAAGACGCTGGTGCTGGACGAGGCCGACGAGATGCTGCGCATGGGCTTCATCGACGACGTCGAGGCGGTGCTCAAGAAGCTGCCGGCGCAGCGCCAGGTGGCGCTGTTCTCGGCGACCATGCCGCCGGCGATCCGGCGCATCGCGCAGACCTACCTGAAGGACCCGGTGGAAGTCACCATCGCGTCCAAGACCACCACCTCGGCCAACATCCGCCAGCGCTACTGGTGGGTGAGCGGGCTGCACAAGCTCGACGCGCTGACCCGGATCCTGGAGGTCGAGCCGTTCGACGGCATGATCGTCTTCGCCCGCACCAAGGCCGCCACCGAAGAACTGGCGCAGAAGCTGCAGGCGCGCGGGCTGGCGGCGGCGGCGATCAACGGCGACATGCAGCAGGCCCAGCGCGAGCGCGCGATCGGCCAGCTCAAGGACGGCAAGCTCGACATCCTGGTCGCCACCGACGTGGCCGCGCGCGGCCTGGACGTGGAACGCATCAGCCACGTGCTGAACTACGACATCCCGTACGACACCGAGAGCTACGTGCACCGCATCGGCCGCACCGGCCGC
>DNXT01000086.1:2508-2806 GCA_003505795.1 Lysobacteraceae bacterium
CGCATCGGCCGCACCGGCCGCGCGGGCCGCAGCGGCGAGGCGATCCTGTTCGTCACCCCGCGCGAGAAGGGCATGCTGCGCGCGATCGAGCGCGCCACCCGCCAGCCGATCGAGGAGATGCAGCTGCCGAGCGTGGCCGCGGTCAACGACACCCGCATCGCCAAGTTCACCTCGCGCATCAGCGATGCGCTGGCCGAGGGCGACATCGAGTTCTACCGCGAGCTGCTGCAGCGCTTCGAGGGCGAGAACAACGTGCCGGCGATCGACATCGCCGCCGCGCTGGCCAAGCTGCTGCAGG
>DNXT01000154.1 GCA_003505795.1 Lysobacteraceae bacterium
CGCGGGATCGCTTCCCGCCAGCGCCGCCGCCAGCAGGGCCAGGCCGACGGCCAGGCCCACGGCGATCCGGCGCAGCGGCGACAGGGGGGCGGACGGGCGGACGGGAAGCGGCAAGCGGAAGGCCCAGTGACTTCAGACAGATGCGGATTGTAGCCAAGCGTGGTGTCATCGCCCGCACGCACAGCAACAGCCGCCGCGGGCGGGAGGCAAGCAATGAAACGTCTGCAACTTCCGGTACTGCTGGGCCTGGTGTTGGCCGCCGGCACGGCCTGGGCCGACGAGGACATCAGCAAGGTCAATGGCCGCATCGTCGCCGAGGCCGGCCGCCAGTACGGCGACCTGGATACGGTCAACGGCGGCATCACCGTCAAGGACGGCGTCCGTACCGGCAAGGCCGAGACCGTCAACGGCGGCATCTCGGTCGGCGCCAATGCGCAGACCGGGGGGCTGTCGACCGTCAACGGCAGCATCAGCGTCGGCGCCCGGTCGATCGTGTCCGGCGGCATCGAGACGGTCAACGGCAGCGTGCTGGTGGGGAACGGCAGCCAGGTCAAGCGCGGCGTGGAGACCGTCAATGGCAGCATCGGCCTGATCGGGACCCAGCTCGGCGGCGGCATCGAGACCGTGAACGGCGACATCACCGTCGGCGTCGGCTCGCACGTGACCGGCGGCATCCAGGTCAAGAAGCCCAGCTTCAGCTTCTCGCTCAAGCCCTCGCGCAAGCCGCGCATCGTCATCGGCCCCAACGCGGTGGTGGAAGGCGCGCTCGACTTCGAGCGCGAGGTCAGCCTGTACGTGCATCGCAGCGCCAGGATCGGCGCGGTCAGCGGCGCCACGCCGCAGACCTTCGACAGCGAGGTCGCGCCCGGCGACTGAGGCGCGCATCGGCGGTCGGCATGCCGATAGAATCGGGGCTGGTTCGAGCCGAGGAAGCCCGATGTCCCGCAAGATCCTGTTGTGCCTGGCCGCAACGGTGGCGCTGGCCGCCTGCAAGCGCGAGCCGGAGGCCGCGCCGGCGCTACCCGAGCAACCGGCCGCGGCCACTCCGGCGGCCGGGGTCGCCAGCACCCATGCCTTCTCCGCCGGGATCGACCCGGGCGACTTCGGCGAGCTGGTGAAGACGCTGGCCTCGGACGAGTTCGAGGGACGCGGGCCCGGCACCGCCGGCGAAGAGAAGACGGTCACCTACATCCGCGACCAGATGCAGCGCATCGGCCTGCAGCCGGGCAACGGCGACAGCTGGTTCCAGGAAGTGCCGATGGTGGAGACCAGCGCCGACGCGGCGACCGCGCCGACCCTGGAGGCCGGCGGCAAGTCGCGCGCGCTGACGTTCGGCACCGACATCGTGGTCGGCACCCGCACCGGCCAGGCCGAGGTGAAGCTCGACGGCAGCGAGCTGGTGTTCGTCGGCTACGGCGTGGACGCGCCCGAGCAGCAGTGGAACGACTACGCCGGGCAGGACTGGAAGGGCAAGACGGTGGTGATGTTCGTCAACGACCCCGGCTTCCACACCAACGACGCCACGCTGTTCGAAGGCAAGCGCATGACCTACTACGGGCGCTGGACCTACAAGTTCGAGGAGGCCGCGCGCAAGGGCGCGGCCGCGGCGCTGATCGTGCACGACGCTCCCGGCGCCAGCTACGGCTGGGACGTGGTCAGGAACTCCTGGTCCGGTCCGCAGTACGACCTGCCGGCCAAGGACGACCCGGCGCCGCGCCTGCCGGTGCAGGGCTGGATCAGCGCCGCCACCGCCAAGCAGCTGTTCGCCGATGCCGGGCTCGACCTGGAGCAGGCCTACGAGGACGCCAGCAAGCGCGGCTTCAAGCCGGTGCCGCTGAAGGCCAAATGGTCGGTGGACCTGAAGAGCACGATCGCGCAGAAGACCTCGCGCAACGTGGTCGGAGTGCTGCCCGGCAGCAGCCGCGCCGACGAGGCGGTGCTGTACATGGCGCACTGGGACCACCTCGGCAAGCACGAGGGCGAAACGGGCGGCGACAACATCTACAACGGCGCGGTCGACAACGCCACCGGCGTGGCCGGCATCCTCGAGATCGCCGGCGCGTTCGCCCAGCAGGAGCCCAGGCCGGCGCGCTCGGTGGTGTTCGTGGCGGTGACGCTGGAGGAATCGGGCCTGCTCGGCTCGCAGTACTACGTGGCGCATCCGACCTTCCCGCTCGACAAGATCGCCGGGGTGATCAACATCGACGCGATGTCGGTGGCCGGCCGCGCCCGGGACATCACCGTGGTCGGCTCCGGCAGCTCCGAGCTGGAGGACATCCTCAAGCCGATCGCGGCGATGCAGGGCCGCGTGCTGCATGGCGAGGCGTCGCCGCAGAACGGTTCGTACTTCCGTTCGGACCACTTCAACTTCGCCAAGGCCGGGGTGCCGGCGCTGTACGCCGACGGCGGCGAGGACCTGCGCGAGGGCGGCCGCGGCGCCGGCCGGAAGGCGGCCGAGGACTACGGGCGCAACCGCTACCACGGCCCGGGCGACGAATACGATCCGGCCAGCTGGAAGCTCGAGGGCACCATCGAGGACCTGCAGGCGATGTACGAGGTCGGCAAGGAGCTGGCGGCCGGCGGGGCCTGGCCGAACTGGTACGAGGGCAACCCGTTCAAGGCCGCGCGCGACCGCATGATGGCGGGCAAGGCCAAGGCCGCCGCCGGCGCGCACTGAGCTCGCGAACCGCGCATCCGCTACAACAAAGGCCTCCGCAAGGAGGCCTTTGTGTTGGTCCTGGGCGGGACTGCAGTTTGCGGAGTCCCGCCCTGCGCACCAGGTGGGGTGGATCAGTCGTTCTGCGCGCTCACCACCAGGCCGTCGTTCGGATCGACGTGGACCTTGATGTCCTGGCCGGTCGACTGCTGCGCCTTGGCTTCCCACAGGCCGCCCTCGAACTTGAGGTCGTGGATCTTGGAATAGCCGTTGGAGGTCAGCGCCGCGCGGATGTCCGCCTCGCTCAGGCGCGAGGCGGTCTGCTCGCCGTAGATGCGGCCGCTGACCGGCTCGATCTTCAGGTCCAGGGCCTTGCCGTCGCCGCTGGTGGCGTCGGCTTCCCACAGGCCGTCCTCGAACTTCACGTCGTGGACCTTCTTGAAGCCCTTGGCGGTGAGCAGTTCCTGCACCTGGGCGGAGGTGAGCGGGTCGCCGGACGGCTTCTGGATCTGGGCCTGCGCGGTGGCGGCGAGGCCGGCGGCGAGCAGCGCGCCGAACAGCAGCGTCCGCGGCATCAACTTGCTTGTCATGGGGCGTCTCCTTGATTGAAGGTACGCGGCCATCGTGGCCATCGCCGGATCGCGCGAAGGTGAAAACGCGTCGTCGGCGCCGGCGACGGTTCAGGGAGGTGACCGCCGTGCGATCACAGCAGCCACACCTCGACCCGCTCGTTGCGCTGGCGCGCGTTGGCGTCGCCGCTGCCGGTCAGCGGCCGGATCGCGCCCAGCCCGCGCGCACGCCGCACCACGATGCCGTGCTGGGCCAGGTAGCCGGCGATGATGTCGGCGCGCTCGTTGCTGGCGATGGTCGGGAACAGGCGGTTGCCCGGATCGGCGTTGGCGAAGGCCACCACCGCCAGGCTGCGGCCGCGGTTGCGCGGCTGCTGCATCCAGGCGACCAGGCGGTCGAGGTCCTGCGCCGAGCCGCCTTCGAACATCGTGGACAGCGAACCCAGGTCGAAGCGCACGCTCAGCGGCAGGCGCACCGCGCCGGCGACCGCTTCGCGGTACGCCGCCGGATCGGCTGCCGGATCCGGTTCGGCCGCCGCGGACAGGTCCATGGCGATCAGCCCCTGGCCGGCGACGATGCGCTGCGCCGGCGCGCTGATGAGGTACAGCGCCAGGCTGCGGCCCAGCGCGGACATCATCTGCCCGCCAATCACGCTGTAGCGCTGCACCAGCGGATAGTCCTCGCCGCGCACGTTGACCGGCGTCGGCGCCACCGCGATGCCGCCATCGGCCACCGCCAGCGCGCGGGTCCCGGCCGGCACCGGGGTGGCCAGCTCCACCACCGC
>DNXT01000153.1 GCA_003505795.1 Lysobacteraceae bacterium
GAAGGACTCAGTCCGCGCCGCAGTGGAATCGGGAAGCCGCGCTGCTTGGCGCGCCGCCGCGCGGGGCGATGCCTCCGCTGAGGGCTGTTTTGCTTCCTGTGGGAGGGACTTCAGTCTCGACAGGCTTCACCGGCAAGTCCCGTCGGGACTGAAGTCCCTCCCACAATAAATCCTGGCAAGGACAGACGGTCGGCAAGGCCCCATCGCGACTGAAGTCGCTCCTACAGAGGCATTCTTGGCGGTGCGGCTTCCGCCTCGTCGAGCAGCACGCGGATCTGCGGCAGCGACAGCCCCTGGCTGCGCGCGCGGCGCACCCGGCGCAGGCGTTCCAGGTCGGCATTGCCGTAGCGGCGATGCCCGGTCGGCGTACGTTGCGAAGGCGGCAGCAGCCCGAGCCGCTCGTAGTGGCGGATGCTCTGCGCGTGGCAGCCGCTGGCCTTGGCGAGTTCGCCGATCTTCATGCCCTGTCTCCCTGCGGAACGGAGACCTCGCATTGTTCGCGGCGCCTGTCGGAAGAATGTCGCAGCGCCGGCCGTGGCCTGAACGCCGGCCGCGGACGCGACCAGGCCGCCATGAGGCGATCATGGCGGCCTGGTCTTCTTGCCCGCGCCGATCACTCGGCCAGGTGCTGCTTCAGTTCGTTGCCGGCCTGGCGCAGCGCGCCGCGCACGGCCGGCACCTCGCTGAGCGCGTTGAGCAGGCCGAAGTCGTGGATCAGGCCGTTGTAGCGCGTCACCGTCACCTCCACGCCGGCCTGGTCGAGCTTGCGGCCATAGGCCTCGCCCTCGTCGCGCAGCACGTCCAGCTCGGCGGTCTGGATCAGCGCCGGCGGCAGGCCCTGGAGCTGCTCCACGCTGGCCCGCAGCGGCGAGGCGTAGATCTCGGCGCGCTGCTTCGGATCGGCGGTGTAGGCGTCCCAGAACCACTTCATCATGTTGCGGGTGAGGAAGTAGCCGTTCTCGAACTGCCGGTACGAGCCGGTGTCGAAGGCGGCGTCGGTGACCGGCCAGAACAGCACCTCGTAGCGGATCTTCGGCGTGCCGGCGGCCTTGGCCTGCAATGCCACCGAGGCGACCATGTTGCCGCCGACGCTGTTGCCGGCCAGCGCCAGGCGACTACCGTCCACGCCGATCTCGGCGCCGTGCTCGGCCACCCACCGGGTCGCCGCGTAGGCCTGGTGGATCGCCACCGGGTAACGCGCCTCCGGCGACGGCGCGTAGTCCACGTAGACCGCGGCCGCGCCGGATTCGTTGACCAGGTCGCGGATGAAGCGCTCGTGGGTCGGATAGTCGCCCAGCACCCAGCCGCCGCCGTGGAAGAACATGAACACCGGCAGGGTCCTGCCCGCGCTGCCTTGCGGCTTGACCACCACCAGGCCGATGCGCCGGCCGTCGACCTCGATGGTCTTGCGCGAGACCTCGGCCGGCGGCAGCGTGGCACCGGCCTGGGCGTCGGTCAGCACCTGGCGCGCCTGCTGCGGGGTCAGCTGTTCCATCGGCTTGCCGCCGCCGGCGTTGAGCGCGTCGAGGAAGGTCCGCACCTTGGCCGCGGGATAGGGCGACGGCGACGGCGCGGGACTGGCGGCGAGGGCGTTGCCGACGGCCACGGCGAGCGCGCCGGCGGCCAGGATCTTGGCGATGCTTTTCATGTGCGCGGTTCCTTGGATGTCAGGCGACGACCGTCAGCACGACGTCGATGTTGCCGCGGGTGGCGTTGGAATACGGGCAGACCTGGTGGGCCTTCTCGACCAGGGCCTGCAGCGCCTCGCGCTCCAGCCCCGGCACGGCGATGCGCAGTTCCACCGCCAGGCCGAAGCCGCCGGGGATCTGGCCGATGCCGACGCGGCCTTCGATGCTCGGTTCGGCCGGCAGCCTGAGCTTGTCCTGGCCGGCGACGAACTTCATCGCGCCGATGAAGCACGCGGCATAGCCGGCCGCGAACAGCTGTTCCGGATTGCTGCCTTCGCCGCCGGCGCCGCCGAGTTCGCGCGGGGTGGCCAGCTTGACGTCCAGCACCTGGTCCGACGAGACGGCACGGCCGTCGCGGCCGCCGGTGGCGGTGGAGGAAGCGGTGTAGAGGATGGTGGTCGGTGAAGCCATGGTCGTGTCTCCTGGGTTGGATGCGCGGGATGCGCCTTTCTATTTCTTACTATTTAATCGTGCACTATTTAATTGACGGTGCTTGCGGCGATCCGACCCGCCTCAGCCGCGGCCGAGGTTGTCGCGCAGGGTGGTCAGTTCCCGCTGCAGGCGGATCATCTGCTCGGTGTCGCAGGCGGCCGCGCAAGCCACCTGCCCGGGCACCGCCTGGGCCTTGGCGCGCAGCGACCGGCCCGCCGCGGTGAGCGCGATGATCACCTGGCGCTCGTCGCTGGCGGCGCGGGTCCGGGTCAGCAGCCCGGCCGACTCCAGCCGCTTCAGCAGCGGGGTCAGCGTCGCCGAGTCCAGGAACAGGCGCTCGCCGATCTCCGACACCGTGCGCTGGTCCTGCTCCCACAGCACCAGCATCACCAGGTATTGCGGGTAGGTCAGGCCCAGCGCCTTCAGCAACCCGCGGTAGAGCTTGTTCATCGCCAGGTTGGCCGAATACAGCGCGAAGCACAGCTGGTGGTCCAGCTTGAGCATCGCGGCCGCGTTGGCGTCATTGGGGTGTCCGGAGTTCATGGGCCGCAATTTACATAGCGCACTATCTAATTGCAAGCGAATCGTAGCCCGTGGACAGTTTCCGCTCAGCAAACCCCTCCGCCGGCAGGACACCGTTGCCCGAAAAAGCCGTAGGAGCGACTTCATTCGCGATGGGGTTTGCCGGCAAGGCTCGTCGCGACTGAAGTCCCCTCCCACAGGACGGCCCTCGCCGAGAACAACCTCGGCAAGCCCCATCGCCACTGAAGTCGCTCCTGCCCCTGACCCCACGACGCAAGGGCAACGGCGATCAGGCGCGGTGCGGCGTCGCCAGGTACTCCGCGCTCTGCATCTCGATCAGGCGCGAGGCGGTGCGCTCGAACGCGCCGGCCAGGCGCTCGCCGCTGTACAGCTGCGGCGGCGGATCCTGCGCGGTGCAGACCAGGTTGACCTGGCGGTCGTACAGCTCGTCGATCAGGTTGACGAAGCGCCGCGCCGCGTCCTCGTTCATGCGGTCGAAGTGCGGGATGGCGCCGACCATCACGGTGTTGAACTCGCGCGCGATCTCGATGTAGTCGGCCGGCCCGCGCGGGCCTTCGCACAGCGCGGCGAAATCGAACCAGGCGATGCTCTTGCCGCGGCCGCGCACCGCGATCTTGCGGCCCTCGATCTCGATGTTGCCGGCCTGCGCCGGCTCGTTGCCGGACAGCTCGCCCCAGCGCTGCATCAGCCACGCGTCCGAACCGCTCTGCAGCGGCGCGCGGTACACCGGCGAGCGGGTCAGCGCACGCATCCGGTAGTCCTCGGTGCCTTCGGCGTACAGCTCCACGCAGTACTTCTGCAGCAGGCCGATCGCCGGCAGGAAGCTCTCGCGCTGCAGGCCGTTGAGATAGAGGTTCTCCGGCGCGGTGTTGGAGGTGGTCACCAGGGTCACGCCCTCGGCGAACAGGCGTTCGAGCAGCCGCGCCAGCAGCATCGCGTCGCCGATGTCGGTGACGAAGAACTCGTCCAGCACCAGCACGCGCAGGCGGTCGCGCCATTCCTGCGCGATCTTCGCCAGCGGATCGCTCTGGCCCTGGTGCTCGCGCAGGCGTTCGTGCACGCCGCGCATGAAGCGATGGAAGTGGGTGCGGTACTTGCCGCCGCCGCGAAGGGTGCCGGTGGCGGAGGACGGCGCGCCCTCGCTGCCCCGCTCGCCCGGCGGGAGCGAGGCGCCGGCGCGCCCTTCGGGCACGAATTTCGCCAGCGGCAGGCCGTCGTAGAACAGGTCGACCAGGAAGGTCTTGCCGCGCCCCACGCCGCCCCAGAAGTACAGGCCGCGCACCGGCTCGGGTTTCTTCCAGAACGCCGACAACCGGTCCAGCCAGCCCTCCTGGGCGCTGTCGACGATCGCCTCGTGGATGCGATCCAGTTCCTTCAATCCGGCGTGCTGGGCCGGGTCGTCGCGCCAGTCGCCGCGCGCCACGCCGGCGGCGTAGCGCTGGCTGGGCGTCAGCGCGCTCATGCCACCTGCCCCTGTGCGATCGCCGCCATCGCCCGATCCCGCGTCCTCCACCGCTTCGCCATGGCTACGCCGACGCCTCCGGCAACCATGCCCGCACGCCGTGCTGGATCGCGCCGCGCAGGTCGATCAGCTTGCGGTGGAAGAAATGGCTGGTGTCGGGCATGCGCACCAGCTGCGGCTGCGCGTCCAGCGTCTCCAGCCAGTCGTACACCGCCTGCGGGTCGACGATCTCGTCGGCGTCGCCCTGCACCAGCAGCCATTGCGCCGGCGGCTGCACGCCGTCGAAGTCCCAGCGCCCGGCCGGCGGCGCGATCGAGATCAGCACCTGCGGCTGCAGTTCGCCGGCCATGCGCAGCGACACGTAGGCGCCGAAGCTGAAGCCGGCCAGCCACAGCGTGTCGTGCGGGCGCTGCTCGCGCACCCAGGCCGCGACCGCGCGCAGGTCCTCGCGCTCGCCGTCGCCATGGTCGAAGCTGCCGGCCGAGGCGCCGACGCTGCGGAAGTTGAAGCGCACCACGGCGATGCCGAGCTCGCGCAGCGCGCGCGCCACCATCGTCACCACCTTGTTGTGCATGGTGCCGCCCTCGGTGGAGAGCGGGTGGCAGACGATGGCGGTGATCGGCCGCGGCGCCACCTCGGATTCGGGAAGATCGACGGCGGCTTCCAGCGGGCCGGCCGGCCCGTCCAGCATCAGCGTCGCCGATTCGGCGGGGAATGGGGGATTGGACATGCCGCCATGATAAGACCCTCGCACGAGGATGTGCGGTGCTCTTGCGAAGGACTCGCATAATAGCGCCCCGCCTGCGCGCTTCATCGCCGCGCCGGCAACCACCATTGCCCGACACCATGCATTTCCTGATTCTCGCCGTCACCTGCAGCGTCCTGGTCTCGGTGCTGCTCAAGCTCGCACCGCGCCATCGCCTCGATCTCGCCCAGGTGGTGACCTGGAACTACGCGATCGCGACCGTGTTGTCGCTGCTGCTGCTCAAGCCCTCGCTCCAGGCCCTGCGCGCGCCCGCCGCGCCGTGGGCGTCGCTGCTGTCGCTGGCGATCGCGCTGCCGGCGATCTTCCTGGTGCTCGGACACAGCGTGCGTATCGCCGGCATCGTCCGCAGCGACGTGGCGCAGCGGCTGTCGCTGCTGCTGTCGCTGGCGGCGGCGTTCGCGTTGTTCGGCGAGGTCGCCAACGCCTGGAAGGTCGCCGGCCTGCTGGTCGGGCTGGTCGCCATCGGCGGCATCGCCAGCCACCCGCGCGCCGATGCCGGCGGCAGCG
>DNXT01000015.1:0-1932 GCA_003505795.1 Lysobacteraceae bacterium
GCCGCGGCGACCGGAGCGGCGGCCGCGCCCTTGGGCCCCAGCAGCGCTTCCAGGCCACGGCCCAGTCCGCGCTTCTTGGCAGGGTTCGGCTTGTTGCTCATATCAGGCGGTCTCCACGGCCCTGGCGGCCTTGTTGCGTTCGTCCTGGCGGCGGATGATCTCGCCGGCCAGGCCCAGGTAGGCCACGCCGCCGCGCGAGGTGCGGTCGTAGCCGACGATGCTCTGGCCATGGCTCGGCGCCTCGGCCAGGCGCACGTTGCGCGGCACGATGGTGCGGAACACGCGCTCGCCGAAGTGCCCGGTGAGTTCGGCCGAGACCGCGTTGGCCAAGTTGTTGCGGATGTCGAACATGGTACGCAGCACGCCCTCGATCTCCAGCTGCGGATTGAGGTTGGCGCGCAGCGCCTCGATCGTCTCCAGCAGCGCCGACAGTCCTTCCAGCGCGTAGTACTCGCACTGCATCGGCACGATCACCGAATCGGCCGCGGTCAGCGCGTTGAGGGTCAGCAGCGACAGCGCCGGCGGGCAGTCGATCAGGATGAAGTCGTACTCGTCGCGGATCGGCGCCAGCGCGCGCTTCAGGCGCTGCTCGCGCTCGCCCTGCTCCATCAGCTGGATCTCGGCCGCGGTCAGGTCGATGTTGCCCGGCAGCAGGTCGAAGCCCTCCGGCGCGGTGAGCCGGATCTCGGCGGCGCTGTTCTCGCCCAGCAGCAGGTCGCAGGTGGAGGCGGCCACCTCGCGCTTGTCGATGCCGCTGCCCATGGTGGCGTTGCCCTGCGAGTCCAGATCGACCAGCAGCACGCGCCTGGGCGCGCGCGCAAGGCCGGCCGCCAGGTTGACCGCGGTGGTGGTCTTGCCGACGCCGCCTTTCTGGTTGGCAATGGCGATGATCCGGGCCATGCAGGACGCCTCGTGGGCTGGGGGAGTTGGGACCGGGCATTATGCGGGCTGGGGCCGGATCGGGGAAATCGGGCCCCGGGGTACCCGGACTGGGCTCGGAACGCGCGACCCGGTAGCGCCGGCCCTGGATCGAATCCCGTTACGGGAGGGACTTCAGTCCCGACGGGCTTTCCCGGCCTGCCGTCGGGACTGAAGTCCCTCCCACAAGAGTCGACGGCGCCTGACGGGCGCCCGGGTCAAGCACGCCTGCTCGTCGCGACGCTCAGCCGTCCTTGCGCACCACCACCAGGTGGCGCTCGCCGGTCAGGCCCGGCACCTGCAGCGGCTGCACCGACTGCACGCTCCAGCCGGCCGGCAGCGCGGCGATCTCCTCGTGCGGGTGCACGCCCTTCATCGCCAGCAGGGTGCCGCCGGGCTGCAGCAGGTGCCCGCCGACGGCGATGATCCCGTCCAGCGTGTCCAGCGCGCGCGCGGTGAGATGGTCGTAGGCGGCCGCCTCGTCCAGCGCCTCGGCGCGCGACTCGGCCACGCGCGCGTTGCCCAGGCCGAGCTGGCGCACCGCCTCGCGCATGAAGCGCGCCTTCTTGCCGTTGCTCTCCACCAGGGTCACCTGCAGCTGCGGTCGGGTGATCGCCAGCGGGATGCCGGGCAGGCCCGGGCCGGTGCCGAGGTCGGCCAGGGTGCCGGCCTCGATGTACGGCCGCAGCGCCAGCGAATCGAGCAGGTGGCGGGTGACCATCTCGCGCGGATCGCGGATCGCGGTCAGGTTGTAGGTACGGTTCCAGCGCGCCAGCAGCGCCAGGTAGGCCAGCAGCGGCGGGGCGAAGGCGGCATCCAGCTGCATCTGCCGCAGGCCGCGTTCGAGGTCGGTCCGCGCCTCGGCGGGAAGGGAAGCATCGTTCATTGCCGGATTATCGCAAAGAGCCGGGATTGGGGATTCGGGATTGGGGATTCGTAAAAGCAGGTTCGCCGCGAACCGATGCGGACGCGGCAGGCCGCGGCCGCTCTTACGACGAATCCCCAATCCCGAAT
>DNXT01000015.1:2232-2676 GCA_003505795.1 Lysobacteraceae bacterium
GAATCCCCAATCCCGGCCCCGACACCACGCCAGCGCGGCGCGGTAGTCCGGCGTGGCCTGCCACTCGTGCAGGTGCCAGCGCGCGGCCTCGCCCAGCGCCGGATCGCACCAGGCCAGGCGCAGCGCACCCTCGCGCTCGGCGAAGGCGAGCCGGTGCAGGCCGAACGAGAGGCCGTGGCCGTGCGCCTTCAGCAGCGCTTCCTTGGCGCACCAGATGCGGAAGAACAGCGCATCGCGCGGCGCCGGGTCCAGGGCCTCCAGCAGCGCGATCTCGTCCGGGTGGAAGAAGCGCCGCGCCACTTCCAGCAGGCGCGGGCGCGGGCGCACCCGCTCCAGGTCCACGCCCAGCCGCACGCCCTCGCCCAGGCCGACCAGCAGCAGGTCGCCGCTGTGGCTCCAGCCGGTGCCGTAGCCGGCCAGCGGCGCCTGCAGCCAGGGCCGGCC
>DNXT01000014.1:0-459 GCA_003505795.1 Lysobacteraceae bacterium
ATTCCTGCTGAACCGCTCTTCCGATCGCGGCTCCTGCGCGGCGGCCAGCTTCAGCGCGGCCGAGTTGGCCCAGCCGGCATGGCCGTCCACGCGCTCCAGCCAGACCGGGCGCTCGGGGAAGGCGCGGTCGAGGTCGGCGGCGGTGGGGAAGGCTTTGTCCGGCCAGTCGTTCTGGTCCCAGCCGCTGCCGACCAGCCAGGCGTCCGGCGCCAGGGTCCGCTCGAATTCGCGCAGGCGCGCGAGCGCTTCGTCCTTGCTGTCCGCGCCGACCAGGTTGGCCTGCAGCAGCGCCCAGCCCAGCCCCATCACGTGGCCGTGCGCGTCGATCAGGCCGGGGACCAGCGTGGCCTGCGGCAGCTCGATGCGCCGGGCCTGCGGGTACTGCGCCAGCAGTTGGTCGGTATCGCCGACGGCGGCGATGCGCCCGTCCGCGTCCCAGGCGATGGCCTGCGCCTGCAG
>DNXT01000014.1:613-2763 GCA_003505795.1 Lysobacteraceae bacterium
GCGATGGCCTGCGCCTGCAGCCGCTGCGGGTCGGAGGTGTAGATGCGCTGCGCGCTGAGCACGGTGAATGGCCGGGCCGGTTCCGGCTTCGGCGCGGCGCAGGCGGCAAGGACGAGCAGTACGATTCCCAGGATCCGGTGGCGCATCTGCGAAGCTCCCCAGGCGTGGATCGGGCCACTATGCGGCAGGCCGGCGGCGCGGGCCACGATGACGGCGCCGGTGGCTTAGAGTACAAGGCATCGGCACACGGCCGGCACTGGCGCTTCCACTCCCGGGGGACATCCATGCGATCACTGCGCGTCACCTTCGCCGCCGCTCTCCTGTTGCCCGCCCTGGCGAGCGCCGCCGAACCAACCGGCAGTGGCGAGCCCGACGCGCTCGAACAGACGATCGCGGCGCTGGATTCGGCGGTGTTCGACGCGTTCAACCGCTGCAGCGATCCTGCGCAGCTGCAGAGGCATGCCGACTATTTTTCGGAGGACGTCGAGTTCTATCACGACACCGGCGGGGTGACCTGGTCGCGGGACGAGATGCTGGCCAATACGAAGAAATACGTCTGCGGCAACTTCCGCCGCGAGCTGATCCCCGGAACATTGAAGGTCTTCCCGATCAAGGACTTCGGCGCCATCGCCCAGGGCTCGCACCGGTTCTGCCAGTTCCCGGGCGACCGCTGCGAAGGCATGGCCGACTTCACCATGGTCTGGCGGCACAAGGACGGCCGTTGGCAGATCACCCGCGTGCTCAGCTACGGCCACCGGGCCGCTGCGGGCTCCTAGCGAATCCTGCACGGGAACGGTTGTAACCGACACGACAGCGGAGCACCACCCCATGACCCCCGTGTTCGAGAAGCTCAACCTCAAGCACCAGCGCCGCATCGTCGTGCTCGACGCGCCGGCATCGTTCGAGCCGGAGCTGCAGGCGCTGCCAGGCGTGGAGGTGCGGCGCGCGCTCGGCAACGGCGAGCGACTCGACTTCGCCATCGCCTTCGTGATCACCCAGGCGCAGCTGGATGCGGCGTCCGCGGCGCTGGCGGCGGCGGCCGAGGGCGATGCCGTGCTGTGGCTGGCCTATCCCAAGGGCACGTCCAGGCGCTACCGCTGCGAGTTCAACCGCGATGGCGGCTGGACGGTGCTGGGCCGGGCCGGCTTCGAGCCGGTGCGCCAGGTGGCGATCGACCAGGACTGGTCGGCGCTGCGCTTCCGCCGGGTCGAGTGCATCCCGTCGCTCACCCGCGATCCGAAGCGCGCGGCCAGCGCGGCCGGCAAGCGCAGGACCGGCGGCTGACGCGGATCACGGGCGCTCGACGCCCCCGTGACGCCGCGCACATGAGGCGGCGGCCACAGTGCGGGCTTGCCTCTTACTGGAGCCCGCCATGCCCACGCCCCTGCGCGCCTTCGGCCTGAACTGCACCCTCAAGCGCGGCGCCGCGCCGTCGTCTACCCAGAAGCTGCTCGACCAGTTGCTGGCGGCACTGGCGAGGCACGGCGTGCAGGGCGATTCGGCGCGGCTGGCGGACTTCCACGTGCCGCCGGGCGTGAGCGCCGACGAGGGCGACGGCGACCAGTGGCCGCAGCTGCGCCGGCGCGTGCTCGAGGCCGACATCTTCCTGCTCGCCACGCCGGTGTGGGTGGGCCATCCGTCCAGCCTGGCGCAGCGCGTGCTCGAGCGGATGGACGCGTTCCTCGGCGAGATCGGCGACGACGGCGTCTATCCGACCTTCGGCCGCGTGGCGATGGTGGCGGTGGTCGGCAACGAGGACGGCGCGCACAAGATAAGCGCCGACCTGTACCAGGGCCTGACCGACTTCGGCTTCAGCGTGGCCGCCGGCAGCCCGGCCTACTGGGTCGGCGAGGCGATGGGCGACGTCGACTACATCGACCTGGACAAGACGCCCAAGCCGCTGGCCGACACCATCAGGACCGCAGCCAGCAACGCCGCGCACCTGGCGCGGCTGCTCAAGGCCAACCCGTATCCGCCGCCGCTGGGCTGAGCCGCGGAGCATGACCGTGGTCACTTGACCGCCGCGGCGGCCAGCGGCGACGCTCGGGGATGGGCGCGGCGGGACCGCGTGCATGTTCCTCACCGGAGAACCGCCGTGGATCGTCGTACCTTCCTGACCCTGTCCGGCCTCGGCGCCAGATCGGAAGAGC